>JAZNGJ010000132.1:0-17247 GCA_045576415.1 Faecousia sp.
GACAAGGGGAGCCTTGGTGCTACTGTAAACGATCATTTATCTTATATTACAGCCGTTTTGAAAAAATTAAAAAATTGGGGGCAGACAAGATGTTAAATCTGTGCTATACTATAAAAAGGTATCCCTTTCACTTTTGCAAGCAAGGAGGTCATTCCTTTGAAATATTGGCGCGGATATATTACTGCGGCGATCTTTGCCGCCATTGCGTGGGCTCTGTCGGAATTCGCCCGGACCCACACCGCCGTGGTCGACATGGTCTATCCCTATATGACCCGTCTGATCCAAACTACGCTGGCCGAATGGAGCGGCGGCGTTGACTTCTGCCTGTGGCAGCTGCTGGCCATCGTGCTGGTGGTGGTAGCACTGGCAACCCTGGTCGTTGCGATCATTTTAAAATGGAATATTTTCCAGTGGCTGGGTTGGGTGCTGGCCGGTGCCAGCTGCCTGTGGATGCTCCACACCGGCATTTACGGTCTGAACAGCCACGCCGGCCCTCTTGCCGAGGATATCCGGCTGAATGTGACCGAATACACCGTCACCGAGCTTGCCGAAGCCACCACCTACTTCCGGGATCAGGCCAACAAGCTGGCATTGGAGATCCCCCGGGACACAAACGGCGATCCGGACTATCCTTCCTTTGATGAATTGGCAGAAATGGCCGGCGACGGCTTTGATGTGCTGGTATACGACAGATCCTACTCCGTTTTCGCCGGCTCCAAGGTTCCTGTGAAGCAGCTGGGCTGGGCGGATATGTACGCTTCCATGGGCATTATGGGCGTTACGATGCCCCTGACCGGCGAGGCCGCTGTCAATCCCTTGATCCCGGCGGTATATATGCCCTACACCATGTGCCACGAAATGGCCCACAGAATGTGCATCGCGCTGGAGCGGGATGCCAATCTTTCGGGCTATCTTGCCTGCATCAACCATCCGGATCCCACATTCCAGTATTCCGGCTATTTTGCCGCTTTCCGCACCTGCTATGCTGCCCTGCGCAATGTGGGCACCAGCACCGCCAAAAAGGCTGCCCAGGAGATCTACGCCGGGGTTAACGACGCGGTGAAGGGCGATCTGGCCGATTACAACGCATTTATCACTGCTTATATGGATGAGACCGCTTCCAATGTGGCAAACACCGTAAACGACACCTATATTAAAGTAAGCGGCGACGAAGCCGGTACCAAATCCTACGGTGAAGTCTGCGATCTGCTGGTTTCCTGGCACATTCAGGAGATCTATCTGCCGGCACACAAGGAAGAGGAAGTGGTCTTTGATCCCACCGACAAAAACCAGGTGGACCTGAGCGAGACGCCCAGCGGTGAATGATATGACAGCTATGTATGAAACATTACACGCAGGGCTTTCCCATTTGGGTCTTTCCCTGCCGGAGAATACCGAGCATACCCTGTGCGCCTTCGGCGAGGCAGTGGTGAAGCAGAACGAAGTGATGAATCTGACCGCCATCACAGAACCGGAAGCCGTGGCAAAGCTCCATCTTCTGGACAGTCTGACGGTGCTGAAGTGTGCCGATCTTTCCGGCAAAACGGTCATCGATGTGGGCTGCGGCGCCGGTTTTCCCGGTGTGCCGCTGGCAGCCGCCTGCAAGGATGCCAAGATCACCCTGCTGGACAGCTTGGGCAAGCGGATGAAATGGCTGGAGCATATCCTGCCCCAGCTGGGTATCTCGGCAGAATGCGTAACCGCAAGAGCGGAAGAAGCCGTTGCCCAGCGGCGGGAAAGCTACGATTTTGCCACCTCCCGGGCCGTTGCCCGGCTGAATATCCTGCTGGAGCTGACGGCGCCCTATGTGAAGCTGGGTGGCGCAGTGCTTGCCATGAAGGGCTCCGCCGCCCGGGAAGAGCTGGCGGAAGCCAAAAACGCCATCAAAAAGCTGGGGCTGAAGCTGGAAAGCGTGCAGGATTTTGATTTCGACGGTGCCACCCACTCCGTCATCGTGCTGCGCAAAGTCGCGCCCACGCCTGCCCAGTATCCCCGCCGGTTTGCCAAGATCAAGCAGGCACCTCTATAAAAATTGCCCGGACACGAAAAGTGTCCGGGCTTCTTTTCATATTAAAGAAAACTGCCGATGAGGAAATACCCTAGCACCAGCGCACCCAGCACGATCCGGTAAATACCAAACACACTGAACGAATGCCTGCGGACATATTCCATCAAACCCTTGATCACGACAAGACTTACAAGGAAGCTGACCACGCAGCCGGTGATCAGCACCATGATCTCCGTACCCGTTGCGCTGACACCCTCCATCAGGAACTTCAAAAGTTTCAGCGCGCTGGCACCCAGCATGGTGGGAATGGCGAGGAAGAAGCTAAATTCCGCGCCGGCGCTGCGGGAAACGCCCAATACGATGGCTCCCAGAATCGTAGAGCCGGAACGGGAAGTGCCGGGGATCAGACTCAGGCACTGGAACGCGCCAATGAGGATGGCCGTGCGGTAGTCGATCTCCTCCACGCTTTGGATCTTCATAGATCTGGCGGCATTCCATTTTTCCACAAAGAGGAAAGCCACGCCGTAAAGCACCAGCGTGATGGCTACCACTATATAATTATAAAGGTGGGCATCCATCCAGTCGTCAAGCAGCAGGCCAATGACAGCAGAGGGCAGAACGCCAACCACCACCTTGAACCACAGGCTCCATGTACCTCTCTTCTGCACCGCGTCCTTTTTGGGAGAAAAGGGATTCAGCTTATGGAAGAACAGCACGATGACCGCCGCGATGGCACCTAGCTGGATCACCACCTCGAACATCTCATAAAAGGCTTCGCTGACCTGCAGCTCCACAAATTCATCCAGCAGGATCAAATGTCCTGTGGAGGATACGGGCAGCCATTCGGTGATGCCCTCAACAATGCCGAATAATACGGCCTTCAAAAATTCCAGCATAGATTTCTCCTTTTGTTAGTAATGAGGACGGTAAACGATCGTTTAGCTTACTAAGAGGAGTAGTTTTCAAGGCCCCCTCTGACGAGGGGGCTGTCATGCCAAACGGCATGACTGGGGGAGAGAAACTACCCCTCAGTCACGCTGTTCGCGTGACAGCTCCCCTGACAAGGGGAGCCTTGGTGCTGCTGTAAACGATCATTTCTATGTTACTACGATACCACACAGGCATAGCAAAAGCAAGAAAAACTTGGCTGTTCACATTTTTGGGGGAATCTCTTAAAAAAAAGTTCATGACAATCGGCAAAAATATACTATAATAAGGGAAAAAGGAAAGAATCGAATTTTGGAGGTATTTCTATGGCTGTTTCTGTTTTAGTGGTGGAAGACGACCGCAACATTGCCGATCTTCTGCAGATGTATCTGGAAAAGGAAGGCTACGCCGTTACCGTTGCCCACGACGGCGGTCAGGGGCTCACCAAATTCCGGGCCATCCAGCCGGATCTGGTGCTGCTGGATGTGATGATGCCGGTGATGGACGGCTGGAGTGTCTGCAAGGCAATCCGGGCAGAAAGCGCCGCCCCCATCATCATGCTCACCGCCAAGGGCGAATTGAACGACAAGGTGCAGGGTCTCAAGGCCGGTGCCGATGACTACATCACCAAACCCTTTGAAATGCGGGAGGTGCTGGCGCGGATCGAGGCCGTGCTGCGCCGCTCCGGCGGCGTTGCCGCGGAGGTCAAAGCCCGCCGGCTGACCTTTGACAAGCTGACCATCGATATGGACGCTTTCGAGCTGACTGTGGACGGCAAAAAGGTGGATACGCCCCCCAAGGAAATGGAACTGCTTTACTACCTTGCCTCCTCTCCCAACCGGGTCTACACCCGCAACCAGCTGCTGGACGAGGTCTGGGGCTTTGACTACTTCGGTGACTCCCGCACCGTCGATGTCCATGTGAAGCGCCTGCGGGAAAAGCTGGAGGGCGTTTCTGAAAACTGGTGCCTGAAGACCGTTTGGGGCGTGGGATATAAGTTCGAGGTGTTGGGCGGATGAAAACCACCTTCAGCCAGACCTTTATCACCGTAGCCTTCATTCTTCTGGCTGCGCTGCTGCTGGTAGGCGTTTCCTTCCAGCTTCTGGCGAAGAATTTCATCACCACCCGGGCCATCGATGATCTGAAAAATGACGCAAATGTGGTGGCGGAGCTGGTGCAGGCCTACAACGGCGACCATTCCATCTCCAGCCGGGACTTCCATATCGCGCTGACGGCAGCGGCTTCCGTTTCCGGCTCCGATGCGGTCATCTGCAACGCCTCCGGCCAGCTGATCCTGTGCGCCAGCAAGCCCCTGGGCTGCGAGCATCAGGGCATGATGCTGGATTCCGAGTATTTGGAACGGGTATTTCGGGAAAACGGCTGCACCGATACCGGGATCATTGAGGGTCTTTACCCGGAAAAGCGGTACATGGTCTCCGTGCCCATTCGCAGCACAGACGGTGTAGATATGGGCATCGTGATCGTTTCCTCGCCCATCGACTCCACGCTGGAGATCATGACACGGATCACGGAGATCTTCGTTTTCGTTTCCGTGCTTGTGGTGGTTGCGGCAGTCATTTTGATGACCTTCTTTGCCCGGCGGCAGTCGGCACCCCTTAAGGATATGGCAAAGGCTGCCAGCGCTTTCGGTCACGGCGATCTGACCGCCCGGGTCTCTACCGACGGACACAACTCCGAAGAGGTGGAGGAGCTGGCGCTGGCCTTCAACAACATGGCTTCCTCCCTGCAGAAAAGCGAATATCAGCGGCAGGAATTCATTGCAAATGTCTCTCACGAACTGAAGACCCCCATGACCACCATCTCCGGCTATGTGGACGGCATTCTGGACGGCACCATCCCCACGGAAAAAAAGCGGCACTACCTGCAGCTGGTTTCCGACGAGACAAAACGGCTCAGCCGGCTGGTGCGGAGCATGCTGGATATTTCCCGGCTGCAGGATCAGGGCAGCATTCCGGAGGAGCAGCTGACCCGCTTCGATCTGACAGAGTGCGCCGGGCAGGTGCTGATCTCCTTTGAGCAGAAGATCACGGCAAAGCAGCTGGATGTGCAGGTGCAGATGCCGGAACACGCGGTCTACATCCAAGCCTGTCAGGATCAGATCACCCAGGTGATCTACAACCTTGTGGATAACGCAGTGAAATTCTGCCCCGAGGGGGGCATGCTGGAGCTGTGCATTCAGGAAGCCGGCACCAAGGCTTATGTCAGTGTCAGCAACTCCGGCGAGGTGATCCCCCCGGAAGAGCTTCCGCTGGTTTTCGACCGGTTCCACAAGCTGGATAAGAGCCGCTCCAAAAACCGGGACAGCTGGGGCTTGGGTCTGCACATTGTCAAGACCATCATCGGCTTCCACGGAGAGAACATCTCCGTCACCAGCCGGGATCATAAAACCACCTTTACCTTCACCATGCCGCTGGTAAACTAAATGATCGTTTAGCGGAGCAGAACAACCGGTGCGACCATCTTCCAACTACCGTGTCATTCCGAGGCCCCAAAGGGGCCGTGGGAATCTCCTGGTACAATCTCCGATCTTGCTTAGCGTTTCTATAGATGGTACCGGGAGATTGCCACGGGCAGCATAGCTGCCCTCGCAATGACATGCTTCTTTTTTCGTGCGTCGTTTACTAAGCGAAACGATCATTTACCAATATAACTACCTTAATTCGAGGTCATTTTATGGACGAACGCAACAATTCCCATATAGATCCGTGGGATCGGGATTTTTATGAGACCGGCTCCACCAAGCCCCCAAAAGAACGGGGCGGTCTGATCGCCATTTTGCTGATGCTGGTGATCTTCCTTGTGGGTCTTTCCAGTGTGCTGGGCATTCTGAATGCCCGGCTGACCGCCCAGCAGGCGGATCCCCCTCAGGATGACGGCCCTGTGATCTTCTATCCTACCGATAATCTGGATCCCTCGGTCCCCTCTTCCGTGGACGCTTCCAACCCCGCCACTACCCCCAATGCACCCAAGGTACCGGGTCTGCAGCTGAAGCCTGCCCCCGATTCCGTGGATAACATTCCCCAGGAGGGCGGACTTTCCCTGCAGCAGATCTACAGCAAGGCTATTGACTCCGTGGTTTCCATTTCCTGCACCCTGACAAACGGTGCCAGCAGCGGCACCGGCGTGGTGCTGACGAAAAACGGCTACATCGTGACCAACAGCCATGTGGTGGAGGATGCCCAGTCCATAAAGATCCGGCTCACCGATGACCGGGTGCTCAGCGCCGCTGTTGTCGGTGCGGATTCCGTTTCCGATCTGGCCGTTCTTTATGTGCAGGCAGACGATCTTTCCCCGGCAGAATTCGGTGATTCGGCCAATCTGCGGGTGGGGGATGCGGTAGCCGCCATCGGCGATCCTCTGGGCGTGGAATTCCGGGGCACCATGACTGACGGCATCGTTTCCGCCATCAACCGGGAGGTCAGTGTGGGAAATCGCACCATGACGCTGATCCAGACCAACGCCGCCATGAACTCCGGCAACTCCGGAGGCCCCCTGCTGAACTGCTACGGGCAGGTCATTGGCATCAACACCATGAAGATCGGCGCCTTTTCCGACAGCGCGGGCGTGGAGGGTCTTGCCTTTGCCATTCCCAGCACCACCGTCAAGGAGATCGTAGATCAGCTGATCAGTCAGGGCTATGTATCCGGCCGCCCCAGCCTTGGCATTGCCTGTGAAAATGTTCCCGAAGCATACCAGCGCTATTACCGGCTGCCGGCAGGCGTATATGTGACCGGCGTGGAAGAAGGCAGTGCCGCTCAAACGGCAGGTCTTTCTGCCGGCGACATTCTGCTGAGCATCAACGGCATCCGGGTCTCCTCCGTGGATGACCTAAACAGCGCGCTGCTCTCCCTGAATGCCGGAGACACGGTGAGCATTACCATTTATCGGAATCAAAAGCAGTATTCCACCATCCTGACACTGGATCAAGCCGGCGCTTGATCCAGGAAATGATCGTTTATGTTACGAAGCAGCAAAGAAAGGCATGTCATTGCGAGGAGCGAAGCGACGTGGCAATCTCCCGGTACCATCTATAGAAATGCTGTGCGGTAACGAAGATTGTACCGGGAGATTCCCACGGCCCCTTTGAGGCCTCGGAATGACATGGTAGACGGAAGATAGCCGCATCATTTGTTCTGCTACCGCAAACGATCATTTACCGTCTAAATCTGAAATGCAAAGTGAGCACATATGGAACCTATTTTTCAAAAAATCTTTCACATTCCCGCTACGGCGGTGGACCGGTTTGACCGGCTGAAGCCCAGCCACATTCTGGACTATCTTCAGGATACAGCCGGCGACCACTGCGCCCTGCTGGGCACCGACCGGCAGGCTTTGACCGGACAGAACCTTTTCTGGGCCGTGCTGCGCCACCGGGTGCAGATCACCCGGCTGCCCCGGGCCGGAGAAGACATCACGCTTCAGACCTGGCCCATGCCCACCACCCGCACCGCCTACCCCCGTGCCACAGCCGCTTATGACGCAGAGGGCAACCTGCTGTTTCGCTGCGTCAGCCTTTGGGTCCTGATGGATACGGAAAAAAGGACCATGGTCCTGCCGGGCAGCAGCGGCGTAGAAGTAAACGGCATTGCCCGGGGCAATGAATTGGCTGTCCCCGGCTCCATGGCGCTGAAGCTCCTTGCCCAGGAGGACCGGCGCACCGTCCGTTTCACCGATCTGGACTGGAACGGCCACATGAACAACTGCCGGTATCTGGACTGGGTAGCAGATACCCTGCCCAGCGCCTTCCATGAGGCCCACAGCATCAAAGAATTTTCCGTCTGCTACCTGTCGGAAGCCCGGGAGGGCGACGCCATGAAGCTCCACTGGGAGCTTTCTCCAGACGGTATGCTGGCAGTGGACGGCTGCCGGGAGGATGGCGATTTGTCCGCCGGTCATGGGCGTGTGTTTTCCGCCCGGGTGCTGTTTTAGTAATTGTTATGTGAACTTCTACAGGTTATTTCAAAGTCTGGCAGAATCCGCCTTTACCCAAACCCCCACCCCTGCAAAGCCGTGGTTTTGCAGGGGTTTTTTCATTTTTACCTGTGGAAAAACCTGTGGATAGTGTGGATAACTTATGTAGACCCCATATTTTTATCATTCGATTTTTGGCGGTTTATGTCAACCGCTGTTCTCTGTCTCAATACTGTGCAAAATGATCGTTTGCGGCAGCAGAACAAATGATGCGGCTAGCTTCCGTCTGCCATGTCATTCCGAGGCCCCAAGGGGGCCGTGGGAATCTCCCGGTACGATCTCCGGTTTTGCACAGCACTTTTATCGGTGGTACCGGGGGATTGTCACGGGCAGCACAACTGCCCTCGCAATGACGTGCTTCTTTTTTCGTGCGCCGCTTACTAAGTGAAACGATCATTTCCCTTTGTAAATTTATCCAAGAATGTTGCATTCTTTTTGTGAATGTGGTATATTTTTAAGGTTAAGAGAATTATCAGCACAAAAGGAGCTTGTTATTTATGGCATCTCAGGAAAATATCCGTAATATTGCCATCATCGCCCACGTTGACCACGGTAAAACTACCCTTGTCGACGAAATGCTGAAGCAGGGCGGCATTTACCGCGAAAACCAGGCCACCACCGAGCGTGTGATGGACTCCGGCGATCTGGAGCGGGAACGCGGTATCACCATTCTGGCGAAAAATACTTCCATTTATTATAAGGACACTAAGATCAACATCGTGGACACCCCCGGCCACGCCGACTTCGGCGGCGAGGTGGAGCGGATCCTCAAGATGGTCAACGGCGTTATTCTGCTGGTGGACGCGGCGGAAGGCCCTATGCCCCAGACCCGTTTCGTGCTGCAGAAAGCGCTGGAGCTGGGCCACAAGGTCATCGTCGCCGTCAACAAGATCGATAAGCCCGATGCCCGGATCCACGAAGTCATGGACGAGGTGCTGGAGCTGCTGCTGGACTTAAACGCCACCGACGAGCAGTTCAATTCCCCCACCGTTTTTTGCTCCGGCCGGCAGGGCACTGCCGCCTACGGCCCCGACGAGGTGGGCACCGACCTTATTCCCCTGTTTGAGACCATCGTTAACTATATCCCCGCCCCCGAGGGCAACAAGGACGAGCCCCTGCAGCTGCTGGTCAGCTCCATTGACTACAATGAATATGTGGGCCGTATCGCCATCGGCCGTGTGGAGAGGGGCACCATCCGGGTCAATCAGGAAGTGATGATCTGCGACTACCATGACCCCGAGCTGAAGCAGAAGAGCAAGGTAGTTGCCCTTTACGAATACGACGGTTTGGGCAAGAAGCCCATTCAGGAGGCTTCCGCCGGTGAGATCGTCGCCCTTTCCGGCATGGCGGATATCACCATCGGCCGCACCATCTGCGTAAGCGATGCCGTGGAGCCCCTGCCCTTTGTGAAAATTTCCGATCCCACCATCGAAATGACCTTTGCCGTCAACGATTCCCCCTTTGCAGGCAAGGAGGGCAAGTATGTTACCTCCCGGAACCTTCGTGACCGGCTGGAAAAGGAGCTTCTGAAGGATGTTTCCCTCCATGTCACCGAGCAGGGCACCGATGCCTTCAATGTGGCCGGCCGCGGCGAGATGCACCTTTCCATTCTGATGGAGACCATGCGCCGGGAAGGCTTTGAGTTCTCCGTTTCCACCCCCCGTGTGCTGACCAAGACCATCAACGGCAAGCTCTGCGAGCCCATCGAGCGGATGGTTGCCGATGTGCCCGAAGAGTGCATGGGCGCCGTCATCGAAAAAATGGGCAAGCGCAAGGGCGACCTTCTGTCCATGACTCCCATGGGCAGCCGCTACCGTCTGGAATTCTCCGTTCCCTCCCGGGGCCTTTTCGGCTACCGCAGCGAATTTTTGCCCGACACCCGGGGCGAGGGCATTATGTCCTCCGTGCTGGACAGCTACGCCCCCATGAAGGGCGAGATCGAGCGCCGGCAGGTGGGAAGCCTCATTTCCTTTGAAAGCGGCGAAGCCGTTACCTACGGCCTGCACGCGGCACAGGAGCGGGGTGCCCTGTTCATCGGCCCCGGCACACCGGTGTATGCCGGCATGGTGGTGGGCATCTGCAGCCGCAACGAGGATATGACCGTCAATGTCTGCAAGAAAAAGCAGCTGACCAATATGCGTGCCTCCGGCTCTGACGAAGCCCTGCGTCTGACCACGCCCAGAATCTACTCTCTGGAGCAGTGTCTGGAATTTTTGGCAGACGATGAGCTGCTGGAATGCACCCCCAAGAGCCTGCGGATCCGCAAGCGGGAGCTGGATCACAGCATCCGTATGCGGGAGCTGATGAAAAAGCGCAATCAGGAAGCGGTTAAATGATACTATTATGAAAGGCGGTGAGGATATGAAAAACGCTCTACGAGCGATTTCGATCCTTGCCGCCTTTTTGCTTTTGCTTTCCGGCTGCGGTGTGGAAACGCCGCCGGTGACCACGGTTCCCGTGACCACCATACCCCCTGCCGCCACCACAGCGCCAGTGACCACAGCGTCCACCGTCACAGAGCCGGTACATACCGAACCTCCCGTCACCCAGCCCCAGCCGGAAGAGGTCTATGTCCTTTCTTTCGCCGGAGATTGCACCTTCGGAGACAATTTCGACGCGGAAAAGGAATTTGGCACCTTCTGCAAGGTGGTAAAAGATCGCTACGGTTACCCCCTTGCAGGCGTAAAGGAGATCTTCCAAAACGACGATTACTCCCTGGTGAATCTGGAATGCGCATTGACTGCGTCTGACCCCACGGACGCGGAAATGGAAGAACTGAAAGAAAACCGGTTCCGCTTCCGGGGGCCTGCGGAATACGCCCAGATCCTCGTGGAGGGCGGCGTGGAATTTGCCAGCTGCGCCAACAACCACTCCCGGGACTACGGCAAGCAGGGACTTTACGACACCTGGGACGCCTTGAAAGCTGCCGATATCGACTTTGCCAGCTTCGGCAGAAGCTGTGTCGTAACCACGGAAAGCGGGCTGAATCTGGGTATCTTCACGGTATTTTTCAACACCAACCGATCCACTGTAGAAAGTCAGGTCAAGTCACTGAAAAACAAGGGCGCGGAGATCATCATTATGAGCATCCACTGGGGTGATGAAGGCGCCTATGTTCCCACCCGGCAGCAGGAAACCCTGGGCCGCATGGCCATCGATGCCGGCGTAAATATCGTTTTCGGCCACCACTCCCACACGCTGATGCCTGTGGAAGCCTACCACGGTGGCATCATTTACTACAGCCTCGGCAATTTCTCCTTCGGCGGCAACCGGAATCCCAAGGATAAGGATACTGCGATCCTGCAGCAGCAGGTCCTCCGCTGGCCGGACGGCTCCGTGACCCTGGGGCCCCTTTCTGTGGTCCCCTGCCGGATCAGCAGCGTGGACAACTGGAACGACTACCAGCCCACCCTTTACACAAAAGACGATGCGGGCTACAGCCGTGTTCTTGCCAAGCTGGAGGGTACCTTTGAGGATTATGTGGTGAAAGAGCCGGAGACAACGGCACCTTCCAAGCCTGCCTGACCGTAAAAAGGATCGTTTTTCTTTAAAAACGATCCTTTTCTTTGTATTTTTCCGAAAAAAGTGGTTGACCTTGTTGCTTTTTTCGGTTATAATACCCTAGCATGACCCATTATGGGCATTTATTGTGTGTTGCTGCGGCCAGAATTGGCTGTCGAGCATATTGATTTTTGAGGAGGTGTTCCAGTATGAAGCGTACCTACCAGCCCAGCCGCCGTCATCGTTCCAAGGTTCACGGTTTCCGGCAGAGAATGGCTACTTCCAACGGCCGCAAGGTGCTTGCCCGCCGCCGTGCCAAGGGCCGCAAGGTTCTGTCTGCTTGAGTGTAAAAGTGGCTCTGTAACCACAGCATAAGTCGCTCAATGCGAAACGGGAGTCCATGCGGGGCGAATGCGAGATTCGCCCCGCTCCCTTTTTATTGGGCATACTCTTGAAACGGCTTGTTGCCCCTCGGTGGATCTTTTGCCCCAAGTCTTCGTTACGAGACCCTCGAAATACACAAAGTATTCCTTCGGGCCCCGTCCTTGCCTTGTGACAAAATCTCTCACCGACTGTCTAACAATCCGATTCTTCGAGCACGCCTTTTGTTGCGCTTTGCTCGAAAAAAGGTTTTGTGAGACTGCTATTTTTTGGGGAGAACACTATGAAATTTTCAAGCGCTTTGAAACTGAATCACATTTTCCGCCGGCTGTATTCCACTTCTGCCCACGCTAACTCCTATCTTGTGCTCTACGCCCGGAAAAACCGGACATCCACCAATCGGGTGGGCATCACCGTCAGTAAAAAACTGGGGCATGCCGTGGTCCGCAACCGGGTACGCAGAAGGCTGCGGGAGGTCTACCGCCTGAACGAGGAAAAATTCCAGAGCGGCTGGGATATCGTGGTGGTTGCCAGAACCAAGGCGATCGGCTGCGATTTTGCCGTGCTGACCAAATCCTACCTTTCTCTGGCAGAAAAGGCCGGTGTCCTTCAGCAGGAGGACGCCACATGAAAAATGTGTTTCTGTTTCTCATCCGTTTCTATCAGCGCCATATCTCCCCCTGCAAGACGCCATGCTGCCGGTTTCGGCCCACCTGCTCAAGCTACGCTTACGAGGCTATCAACAAATACGGGGCAATCAAAGGCGGATGGCTGGCTCTGCGCCGGCTGCTGCGGTGCCATCCCTTTTATAAGGGTGACATTATTGACCCCGTACCCTGATGACGCAAGGAGAATGTCAATTGGATAAGATTATCACGATCCCCTTTGGTTATCTGCTGGACTGGCTGTATCAGTTCACCACCAACTACGGTGTTGCGCTGATCCTGTTTGCCGTGGTGGTACAGGCCGTCATGACGCCCATCAATGCCAAGAGCAAGAAGAGCACCATGAAAATGGCCCGGCTTCAGCCCCGAATCCAGGAAATCCAGAGAAAATACGCAGATGACAAGCAGAAGCAGAATGAGGCTATCAATCAGCTGCAGAAGGAAGAGGGCGCATCCCTCGGCTGCGGCGGCTGCCTGTGGAGCTTTGTTCCCATTCTGATCCTGATCCCCCTGTATCAGGTCGTGCGCCAGCCCATCGTTTACATGCTGCACGAAAGTGCTGAGGTAGCGCAGGGTATTGTCGCCATCGTTAAGGAAGGTCTGCCGGATCTGTTCGGCCAGAATTCCTACTATCACGAACTGATCGCCGCTTCCCATACCTCTGAATTCGCAGAAGCTATCAAAGCAAAGTTCCCCGAGATCAGCCAGCGGGTGCTGGACGGTCTGAACTTCGACTTTTTGGGCATCAATCTGGGTGCTGTCCCCATGTTCAATGTGTTCAGCCCCGACTGGAAGTGGGAGTGGAGCTTTATCGGCGCCACACTGATCCCCCTGCTGTCTGCCGGTCAGCAGATGCTTTCCATGCTACTGAGCCAGAGAGCCAACAACTCTGTGGTCACCGACAAGAACGGTCTGGAGGATAAGGAAACCGCAAAGAATTCCCAGTCAAACCAGACTTCCAAGGTCATGATGTGGATGATGCCGCTGATGTCCCTGTGGATCGGATTCTCCGTTCCTGCCGCACTGAGCCTTTACTGGCTGGCCGGCGGTCTGTTCCGAATGGTAGAGGATCAGATCCTGACCAAGCGTTACCGCAAGGTTTACGACGCAGAGGATGCCGAGCGGCTGAAGAAGCACATGGAACAGGAGGCTATCGAGGCCGAGAAGGAGCGCCTGCGCGCAGAGCGCCGGGCTGCCAACCCCGATGGCATCACCGAAAATACCAGTAAGAAGAAGCTGCAGAAAAAGCAGCAGCAGGCAGAGGAAGCCGCTAAGGCCGCTGCCGCTAAGGAATACGCCGCGAAGAAGGGAGTGGCAGAGGAAATCGTGGAGAAGGAAACCCTTTCCGGTATTTCTGACCGCCCCTACTGTAAGGGCCGGGCCTATGACCCCAACCGTTACAGCGCAGATACTACGGAGGAATAAACAATGGAAAAAACCATCGTTACCGCCGGGAAAACCATTGATCTGGCCATTGAGGCCGCTCTGGTGCAGCTGGGTCTGGATCGGGACAGTGTTTCCGTTCAGGTGCTCCAGCAGGCAAAACCCGGATTTCTCGGCATTGGCGCCCAGCTTGCCAAGGTCGAGGTGACTTATGAGGCACCGGATCCGGTGCCGGAGGCTCCCAAGGTGGCCCTGTCTTCTGCTTCCCGCAGCAAGCCCAAGGCAAAGCCTGTGGTAGCGAAGCCCGAGGAAACCAAGAAGGAAGCCCCCAAGGCAGAGCCTAAGAAGGAAGCTCCGAAAACCGAGGCTCCCAAGGCAGAAAAAAAGCCCGAACGCAAGCCCGAGCCCAAGCAGGAAGCTCCTAAGGCTCCCAAAGAGCCCAAGGTCTACACCCCTGCCGAGCCCGGCAGTGTGGAAGAGAAGATCGAAGTGTTCCTGAAGGGTCTGATGGAGCACATGGGCTCCAACGCCGTTCCCCACGCATGGAAGGCTGAGGGCAGCAACTATAAGGTCGAGCTGGTCGGCGAGGATCTGGGTTACCTGATCGGCCGCCGGGGCGATACGCTGGATGCCCTGCAGCATCTTGCCAACTACAGCATCAACCGTGGCGTGGAAGGACATATCCGCATCAGCGTCGATGCTGAGGAATATCGGGAGAAGCGGGAGGATTCCCTGCGCCGCTATGCCCGCAAGAAGGCGCAGCAGGTGCTGAAAAACCGCCGCCGCACCACCCTGGAGCCCATGAACGCCTACGAGCGCCATGTGATCCACGCCTCCCTGCAGGATATGGAAAACATCACCACACACTCCACCGGCACCGAGCCCAACCGCCGCGTGGTCATCGAGTATGTCCGCTGACACATAACCAGACAGCGCAGTGCAAACCGCACTGCGCTGTTTTTGCGGCGAGTCGCCGCTGACACCGCGCACATGCTGCGGCAATATCCGCGACTTCCCAGACCCGCCCGGTAACGATACTGCGGAAATGATTTTGGGAGGTATATCCAGAAACATCGTAGGGCGGGGCCTTGGTCCCGCCGCCGATACGCGCCCGAATTATGCGGCTATTTTCCGTCTACCATGTCATTCCGAGGCCCCAAAGGGGCCGTGGGAATCTCCTGGTACAATCTCCGATCCTGCTTAGCATTTCTATAGATGGTACCGGGAGATTGCCACGGGCAGCACAGCTGCCCTCGCAATGACAGTTTTTCTTTACCTTGTACTACTTTCTCACTTCTACACGAAGCGATCATTTAACAGACAAATTTTCCGCTGCTGCCCATGTGTTCTCTTGACCCTGTCTGCCTGCTGTGCTATAGTATTAGTCGCCCAAACAATATATTAGGGGGTGCAGTTATGCTGAAAAAGATATTGACCTATGCTGTGATCATTGCCATGGCTTGCATCAACGCCGTGAACTATGAACTGTTCGTTTTCCCCAATCAGTTCGCACCCTCGGGTCTGAACGGCCTTTGCACCATGTTTCAGTATGTGACCAACCTGAACATGGGTTACTTAAACCTGCTTCTGAACCTGCCGCTGGCCATTGCGGTCTATTTTAAGGTAAGCAAATCCCTTGCACTGCGGAGCATGGCCTATGTTCTGAGCTTTTCTGCCATGCTGGTCATGATGGAGTATGTGGATCTTTCCGCCTTTGCCTACAGCACCCCCAGCAGCACCATTTTGGGGCCGCTGGTTGCCGGTATTATCTACGGCACCATCTGCTCCGTGCTTTTGAAAGCAGGTGCCTATGCCGGCGGTACGGATTTCGTTTCCGCGTTGATCCACAAATACCGTCCGGACTTCAACTTTTTCTACACCGTGTTTGCCATGAATGTAGGCGTTGCCTGCATTTCCTACTTCGTTTACGATTTCAAGATCGAGCCGGTACTGATGTGCATTCTTTACAGCTTCACCACCAGCACCCTCATTGACCGCTCCAATAAATCCGGCCGCAGCGCCGTCCGGTTTGAGATCATTACCGAGCACCCCGAGGAGCTGAGCCGGCTGATCATCGAAAAGCTCCACCACAGCGCCACTATGATCCCCGGCAAGGGCATCTACAAGGGCAAGGAGACCAACCTTTTGATCTGCGTTGTGAACAAACCCCAGGCAGCCACCATGTCCACCATCATCAAATCCCTGCCCGGCACCTTTGCTGTGTGCAGTCAGGTCAGCGAGGTCATGGGCAACTTCAAGCGGCTGGACAACAAAAACAATCAGGAAGTGCAGCTGCTGGATCAGGGCGACGGCAACGGACTGTAAACCTCTGCGGAGCGTACCGGAATACGGTGCGCTCCCTTTTTTTACTAAAAATATTTTTTACTCTTGACCGAAGGAAAAAGCTGTGATATATTTTTGGATAACAGAATGGGGGAATGTAACTTCCGCACAGAATTACACTGCTCCCGAAAACATATTTTTGTGATATAGGAGGACAATCCAATGGCTTACTATTATCCGGAACCCAGCCACACCTTCAGCGAATACCTGCTCGTTCCCGGCTACACTTCCGAAGAATGCATTCCCGACCGGGTCAGTTTGAAGACCCCCCTGGTCAAGTACCGCAAGGGACAGGAAGAATGCCCCATCTCTTTGAATATTCCGCTGACTTCCGCCGTTATGCAGTCCGTTTCCAACGACACACTGGCCATCGCGCTGGCAAAAGAAGGCGGCATCAGCTTTATTTTCGGCTCCCAGACCATCGAAAACCAGGCTGCCATGGTGGCCAAGGTCAAAAATCACAAGGCAGGCTTTGTGGTTTCCGCTTCCAATCTGACTCCTGATGCTACTCTGGCCGATGTGCTGGCACTGAAGGCCAAGAACGGCTTCTCCACCGTTGCCGTTACTGATGACGGCACCGCCAACGGTAAGCTTTTGGGTATCGTCACCGGCCGTGACTACCGGGTTTCCCGGATGGAGACCACCGAAAAGGTCGCCTCCTTCATGACCCCCCGGGAAAAGCTGATCGTTGCTCCTGCTGAGACCACGCTGAAGGAAGCCAACGACATCATCTGGGAGCATAAGCTGAACAGCCTGCCCATCGTGGACAAGGACGATCATCTGATGTACTTTGTATTCCGCAAGGACTACGCTTCCCATAAGGCCAATCCCCAGGAGCTGCTGGACAGCAAAAAGCGTTATCTGGTTGGTGCCGGCATCAACACCCGGGATTATGCCCAGAGAATCCCCGCACTGCTGGAAGCTGGCGTTGACGTTCTGGTCATCGACTCCTCCGAGGGCTACACCTGCTGGCAGGAAAAGACCATCAAGTGGGTTCGGGAAACCTATGGTGACACCGTGAAGATCGGTGCCGGCAATGTTGTGGAC
>JAZNGJ010000133.1:0-3167 GCA_045576415.1 Faecousia sp.
TCATATGCCCGCCTCCTTTTTGTTAATCATATCACATTTTCCCGTTGGGCGCAAGCTACTCCGCTCTCGACAAAAAGTGGTTGAAATTTCCCGTTTTGTCTGTTATAATGCCCGTACAGACGCGGGATTAGTTCATCGGTAGAATTTCTGCTTCCCAAGCCAGAGTGCTATCAGATTAAAAATCCTTGCATCCCAACGACTTTTCGGATTTTGAAAACGGAATTTCAGAAAATGTCATGCTATTTGTCATGCTAAGTAAATATTTGCGGGATTGGTATATCGGTATTATGCGGCCTTCCCAAGGCTAAGAGGCGGGTTCGACTCCCGTATCCCGCTCCAAAAATCTCCCAGATCTGCAAAGATTTGGGAGGTTTTCTTTTATAAATAGCTCAATTGATTTTGATTTTCTGGAGCGATATAATTATACACAGAAATATTATGAGGAGTGTTGTTATGGCCAAGATTGACGCATCAATTCTAGAAGCGCTGGCACAAGCGATAGTATCTTCAGTGCATGAACTTGACGCTTATGCCGGGACTGAGAAGGAACACATCTGCTGGGTGAAAACGAATTTTATAAAGCATTTTACTGAGGATGTGTTTTTCCTTAATGACCATTCGGAAGACAATAGTTTTTCTCGGCGATATGGAAATTTGATTATTCGGGATATGTTGGAACAGCTAATTGAGTTTCTGTATTTGCTGAAAAATCCCCATCTTTCAGAGGAATATCTTGGTCTGGCCATTAAATTTGACGAGCTCAATAGAAAAACGTCACTTGTAAATAAAGAAAAGTTATTCGGCAACGAGAGATATAACAGCAAATCGACAGGCAGACCCTCTGTTTCTGATATGGCAAAGGATATCGGAGAAAAAAGTTCTGCTGATGGAAGTCTTACACTGTACAAATTGTACCAGATTCTTTCTGAGCGGTGTCACAATGCCTATTTTTCTTCCTTACTAGATGATGTAAATAAAGTTCATTCTTCGATTTCAGCCTGCGGTCTGGACGAGGGGCAAATTAGAGAAGTGCTGATTATGGCAGCGATTGTCCTGTCCGAATACAATTATGATGTAAAAAGGCCACGTAATTAATATCACGCTGCATTTAGGGAGATAGTTAAATGGATAATATGTCTGAAAGTTTAATATGTGCTCTCATCGGAGTGTTTGGTACTGTAATTGGAACCATTATCGGAGCATTGTTGCCAGCAATCCAAAATGGAATTGGTAGAAAGTCAATCCATATTTCTAATACAGAATACCATTGGGGTGATGGACAACGTGATGCATTCGGTTCTCATCACAGTTCTTGGTTGAATTTTACACTTTCAATCTTGAACAAAAAGGGAAAAGACTTAATCCTTGAGAAAATGTCCTGCAAGTTATTTGCTGGGAAGCAGATGTTGTATGAACTGAAATGTTTTGATGCAGATACATGCCGACGCGTCGGCGGTGGACCTAGCTATGATGAACTGATTTATGTAGATATTCCTGGACACTCTAGCAAAATCATAAACGTACATCTTTCGTCATCTCAGGATCTAACCACATGTGATAAAGTGATTCTCTACTTTTCTTGGGGCTTCTGGTCAAGAAAACTGGTGGTATGGGAGAAGGAATGACATCAGTAGATCAACCAACACACCCCAAAACGTATAACGCAAAATGGCCCCCGTGTCCGAGTAATCTCAGACACGGGGGCCATCTATTTTGGTTATGAAACCAAGTTCTTCAGTATGTTCTTCTGTTCCTGCTTGACCTGATTGTCCCACCATTTGAGAAAGTCATCAGTGCGGATGCGGTACTGGCCGCCAAGCTTCGCAGCCGGGAGCTGGCCGGTTTTCAGCATCCGGTCCACCACGAACCGGGACACCTTCAGGATCTCCGTCAGGTCAGCTACAGTCAAAAACGCACCGTGTTGGGAGTAGATACCCACAGGCGTGATCTTATCATTGGCCATTTATGCCATCCCCCTTTCCCTTACGGGCTTATTCATAAGCAATATCCTCCATCTTCTTAGAATTGGTATGCACGCTGTTATAGCGGTCTATGATCTCCTGCGGGATATTCTGGAGCTGACGCTCCTTCTCCTCCAGTTCCAGTAGCCGCTGTTTTTCTTGCAGTTCCTGCAGGACACTCTGGGTTTCGGATTCCAGCTGTTTCTCCAGAGAAGCAACCTCTGCTTCCAGCTCCTTGTTCTTTCGTGCTACCTTCACCAGTTGGGTTTTGAACCCCTCTGCACCCCGGATGTACTCGTCCATATCTGTCAGGATCTCCGGCAGCAGAGTTTTCATGTTGAAAACATTGACGCTCCGGATCTTATCTATAATGGCACTGCGCTGCTCCGTCAGGTGGACGGCTGTTTTGTACTGCCGGGGAGGCAGATGCACTCGCCCGGTAGAACTGGCAGATTCACCCCGTTCAAAGTCCGGATATTTCTTCACCATGTGGGCATGGAATTCGTCCTGCCATTGAGTCAGCTTTTTCCGGTTGCCGATGATGGTCTTGGCGCTGAGCCGATTATCCGGCATCAGCGGCACAAAGATCAGATGCATATGGGGTGTCTTCTCATCCACATGGACCACGGCAGAAATATAGGTGGCAACATCCTGCTTTGCTTTCATGAATTCCAGGGCATGGTCAAAGAACTCTTTAACCTCCCTGGGCTTCTTTCCTTCAAAGAACTCCGGGCTGGCAGTGATCAGAACCTCCACGGCAGTGACGCTGTCCTTCCGTACCCGGCAGCCGGATTCCCGGATGATCCGGTTGGATACTTCCCGGTATTTCCCCTTGGGCTTTACCGGGTGGAAATTCAGTCTGCTCCGCTCCGTATCAATGTCCGGATTGCTGGCATAAGCCTCCTTGGTTCGCTCATTGTGAGCCTCGATGCGGCTGAGCGTAGGCCCTTTGTACTTGGCGAACCGGAGGATGGCGTACTGGGCCTTTGCCATCAGTCATCCCTCCGGCGGCGCCAGACGATCTCATAGCCCAGAATTTCAGCTAACTGCCGTGCGTCCAGATAGCGGAAGGTCCCTTTTTCCAGCTTGTTGGAGAAGTTGGAATCACTGGGACTCCAATTTTCAAACTCCACAGCACAAGCTTCCACAGCTTCTTTCTGGGTATAGCCTGCTGCAACGATGTAAGACTTGATCTCGCATCTCACG
>JAZNGJ010000134.1:0-3529 GCA_045576415.1 Faecousia sp.
TCGAGATGGAGGTGGTAAAACAATGCCCAGACCGAAGTTTCAAACGCTGACCGAGCAGATGTTTTACATCCTGCTCTGCCTGAAGGACGAGTGCTATGGAATTGACATCTTTGATAAGATCTCCGCACTGACCGGCGACCAGGTCACAGTTGGCTCCGGCACTATGTATAACCTGCTGGAGCAGTTTCTGGAGGCCGATATGATCCAGGAGGTCAAGGTGGAGGGGCGGCGCCGCAGCTACATTCTGACCGACAAGGGCAGAGAAATGCTGGATAATGAAACGCAAAAGCTCCGTAAGCGTGTCGCAGACTATGATATGCTTTTTGGAAAGGGGGATAATGTATGAAGGAGAAAAAGAGACGTTTGGAAACGCTGTCTTTCTATGACCACACTGGCATAGAAAAGCATCTTGCGAAGATGGCACAAAAAGGCTGGATGATCGAGAGGATTACAAATCAATTCTGGACCTATCGAAAAATCGAGCCGCAGACACTGCAATTCGCCGTGACTTATTATCCCAAGGCAAATGAGTTTGCCCCCAGTCCCACCGACGCACAGCAGACTTTCTATGACTTCTCTGCCCGTACCGGCTGGGAACTGGCCTGCACCTGGTTTCAGATGCAGATCTTTTACAGCACCACAGAAAACCCGATCCCCATCGATACCGACCCAGTGTACGAGGTGGAGACCATCCATAAAGCCTGCAAAGCGAATTATCTCAGAGCCTACTGGTTCCTGCTGATCGTCGGTTTGGTGGGGACATATTTCCTCATCTCCGGCCTGATCGGACACACGCTTCACTTTTTCTCAAGCCCGGCCAACATGGTGACCTATACCTGTGCATTTCTGCTGTTCTTAATGTGTGCTGTAGAGCTGCGTACCTACTATACATGGCACAAGAGAGCGTCAAGGGCCGCAGAGGACGGTATCTTCATGGACACACCTTCCACCGCTCCTTTCCAGCGGGTCATTCTGACTGTTCTTGTGATTTCGTTTGCCCTATGGATCATCAACCTTGTGTTTGCGAAAAACGCTCTGATGGTCTGCATTGCCGCACTGGTGTTTGGGGCTATCTTTGGAACAAAGTACATGGGTGAAGCAGTAAAGCGATTTTACAAGCGCAAGAGGTTGTCCGCAGGATTAAACCGAGTGCTGACTTTTTTGACCACCTTTGTGTTCGGACTTGTCCTCATGGGTACCGCCCTTACTGTGGGCACACTGTTGTCCAGAAGCGAAGTGTTTTCCGAATCTCTGCGCATTGAGGAAGCGCCTTTGAAGGTGCAGGACTTGATGGATACGAACTATCAGGGACACATTACGCTAAGCAGCCCGGATTCCTCTCTGCTACTGAGCCGACTGGAGGTGGAGCAACGCCATCATTTCGACGATGAGCCGTCGCCGGACATCCCGGCCATAAAGTATGAACTCTACCAGGTGAAGGTACCGTTCCTTTATGATTTCTTCGCAGGCCAGATCCAGCGCATCGCTGTGCTGGCTTCGGAGGAAGGCGTAGCGCTGAGTGAAGTGGATGGAGCTCCATGGGGTGCCAGCACCGCATATCAGCTGACTGCCGCCGATGGCTCGTTCATCGACCGATTTGTACTGTGCTACGAAGACAGGCTGGTGGACATTGAACTGAACTGGACACCCACAGAGGAGCAGATGGTAATTGCCGGAGAAAAACTCATGGGCAAGTAATCAATGACAGAAACGAGAAGGTCCGCAGACACCAAGCTGCGGACCTTCGTTTTTACTGCGGTGTGTAGCTGATTGTGAGAATACCAAGTCGATAAAGGAGCATGCCGAGAACGATTGGCAGTACGATTAATACGAGGGCAACTATGAATGTGCGCGTTGCTGGTAACTGGCTGTGTTTGCGCCAGAAACCGTACACAGCAAGTGCGATACCGCCCAATACACATCCAACCGGCATGAAGATCAAGGCACCTCCAGGACCCAAAAGCAATACCACAACGACCAGCAGGATTGCGCCAAGGATAAGAAGAATATGCGTGCGTTCAGCTTTGCGCTGTTGCTTGACAATATCAAAGGCATTCGTCAGCATTTCCGATGCATTCTCCGGCGTGACGTGGTCAGTTTGGATTCGCTCGGCCTGCATTACCTCCGCCACGCTGATGCCCAGAGCATCCGCAAGCGGCTCAATGCTGTTGATGTCCGGCAGCCCCAAACCTCGTTCCCATTTACTGACGGCCTTATCTGTCACATGGAGTTTAGAGGCCAGCTCCGCCTGTGTCATTTCTTTTTCTTTGCGGATCTCCGCTATGAACTGACCTAACTTTTTCGCGTCCATAGAATCACCTCCTGGCTATAGCATAGTGCAGAACAGCGCCTTTTTCAACCGACGCTGGGTTTAGATGCGACTTTATACCGTCTCTACGGATCGTTTAGACGCAGAAGACCCGCGTCTCTCCCAGGTTTAGAGCACTGTGATATAATTATTTAAAAAAGTTAACCAACCAGCCTTCACCGTTGTGTATGTAATAAGCCCGCAGGAACCAAATCCTGCGGGCTTATTTTATGCATTCGCGGTTGTCAACCTACCGGAACCACCGGTGCTGCAGCAGGTTTGCGCTGAAGTTCCCCGTCTTGCATATTTACACTGTCTGAAAACTGCTCGGTACGGCCAAGATTGTCTGTCACTACAAGCACGACTTCAAGTGTATCGCCATCCTTGAGTGTAAGATCATAATAGTTGTTCTGAATAGATGCATTGAACATCTGTTTTTCTCTTGTCGAGGGAGCGATGGTCATAACCTCGCTCATGATCTCAACATCATTCACGGATGCCGTCAGCACTGCTTTTTCTGGCCAGAAGAAGTCTGGGAAAATAGACTCAATTACAATATACGCTTGTTCTGCCTTTGCTGTTGATGATGAGAAGCCAAAGCCCTTATATGATATAGCAAACGGTGTAATCAGATTGCGGGCATACAGGTGGAAATTGTCAGGGTGAAGTTCATGAATCGGAGTCGGGATAACATACTCTTTGATGTTGCCATCCGCATCCTCGACCCGGATACTGATTACAGTCTTATGGTTTAAGGGAAGCATGATCTCAGATTGGAAGTTGGGGCCATCCACCCAATCACCAGTTGTTTGGCCTTCGGTATCGTCAACCTTCTGCCATGCTGCACAGAACTGCAGTTTGCTTCCTGCAGCGTATTCCTTCATGGTGGCATTCATACGCAGGGTGGCCGTCTGATTATCGAGGTCAAAATCCACGATTTCCCAGTCAAAGGTACTCAGCAGATTTGCTTCTTCCGCCAGAACATCGTAGATTGTGTTGCGGATTTGACCGGAGAGATTGTTCTGGCTGTTGGATACATTAACCTGAAGGTTGGATAGATCATGTTGCAAGAGCTTCACCGTGCTGCGCAGGGAGATGAGCATGGAAAACATCACGATAAAAACCGTTGTCACGACAATCGCTTCTGTCACAGTTTTTCCCCAACGCTCAAACCAGGAACGCTCATCCTTTTGCGTTGTCTGCTCTACATAACGACGGAGG
>JAZNGJ010000135.1:0-6750 GCA_045576415.1 Faecousia sp.
ATTAGAAACCGATCTATGGTTGATCGTTCAGACTTAGTTGTTTTTTGCGTCGAGCACTCCTCCGGCGGAGCATATCAAACCATGCAATATGCGAAGAAAGTAAATGCCAATATCGTCAATTTCAAAGAGGGTTGAATATGAGCAAAAAGAAAGTTTTACTGATAGCTTTTGCATTTGTCATCGTTGCGGTTGGGATTGTTTCTGCGGTGGTTTCTCAGAAGCAGAAGGAAATGGACCCGCAGGAGTTTTTGCAGCGCTTTGAAAAAGCTGCTGAAGAAGTCCTGGGCGAAGATATCCAGCGTGTATCGCAGACGGAGCTTGTTGCAACCCTCACTTACAGTCACGAAACCGACAAGGACAACAACATCTATTATAGAGTTCTGAAAACCACCTATTTTGAAGCCGGTGATCCTTCCTCGGTTACGGGGCTGAACACGGAGGCTCTGAATGTTCTATTCCCGGTTGATATGATGGATAGCTGCGAAGAAATGATAATTCAAGACTGGTACGGTGCGCTCTACAAAAAGGATGATACGGCTTACCTCTGCTTCACATATGACCCAGAGGTTACTTATGTTCTGGAGTACACCCCGAGCAAAATGTCTGATGCTGACATAATCAAAATGGCCGAGAGCGTAGAGCCTATAGAGGAAGAATAAGGAAAGACCACGGCTACGACTCTCAAGTGTGTTGTGCCGTGGTGTTTGCTTCTCTTGGTCGTGTATATCATATAGATTCATGACCGTTTTATTCAAAGCCTATGAATGATTCTTAATTTTTGCAGGCGGTACGATTTTGGAGCAGAGAATATAAGCTTGTTCTAAATGGCTTATTCGCATTGTCTATACACTTTTTTTGACAAAAAGCGCCTCGGCATATTGAAAAACGCTATATCCATGCTATAATAAATGCAAACTAATGTTAAAAGGAGGAATATGATGCCTTTTAGTTCCGAAGTGAAAAAAATCAGATTGTCATCTTTTTTGAATCAGGCAGAGTTTGCAAAAACTATTGGTGTTTCCTTCACTACTGTTAATCGGTGGGAGAATGGCAAGGCGCAGCCAAACATTAAGGCAATGAAAGCGCTAAAAGCATTTTGTGTGGAGCATGGGTATCCATACGAACTGTTGGAGAAAAGCTGGCATGAAATAATGATAGAAAATGTAGAGCCTTAATCGCTTAAAGTACTCCAGCATAGGTTTAATTGACAGATAGGTTTTTCTTTCTGGGAAAGGAGCTGGTTCTACCATGATTAGTAAAGAACTGAAGAAAATGAGTAGGCGTGAGCTCATGGACATTATCTATCAGATGAAGAAGAACGAGCAGCAGATGCAGGATGAAATTGCTTCTTTGCAGGAGGCACTTCAAGATAAACGGCTTCGCCTATCTGTAGCGGGCTCTGTTGCGGAAGCAGCTGCATCTATTACGAATGTTTTTTCTGCTGCACAAATGACAGCAGACCTGTATCTGCAGGAAATTGCCTGTATGAAAGAGGAAACCGAAAGAGAATGTGCAGCAAGAATTGAAGAAGCTAACCGAGCTGTTGAAAAAATAATGTCAGATGGAAAAAAACAGTTTGCGGAATTGGAGTTGCTCTATCAGGCTGAATATAGAAAATGGCAGCAACTACATAAGGCGGTAAAAACCTTGGAAAATCCGGAAACACAAAAATAAAACGAGGTTTTAAGCATGGCAAGGAAACCGAAAAAACGAATAACAATACCATCTTTAGAAGAAATACAGAAAGAGCGGAAACGAATTCGTAAAAGCGATTATTATCGTCAATCACTACGCAGTACAGTTTCAGTTCTTGTTGTCGTAGCTGCTGTTGCGGTTTTGATAGCAACTTTATTTCTGCCAATCCTACAAATCTCTGGAGATAGTATGTCTCCGACATTGGAGCACGACGAAATTGTAGTTCTTCTTAAAACGAAAGATTTTGATCGGGGTGATCTGGTCGGTTTCTATTATCAAGGCAAAATTTTGCTTAAACGCGTTATTGCCCTTCCCGAGGATGAAGTTGCTATTGATGCCGATGGAAATGTATATGTTAACGGCGAATTGTTAGAGGAACCGTATGTGACAGATAAGGGCTTGGGAGACTGCGATCTGGAATTTCCCTACAAGGTGCCTGGAACGGGATACTTTGTCTTGGGAGATCAACGATCTAACTCTGTAGATAGCAGAAACTCCGTGATAGGAGCAATTTCTCAAGAAGACATTATAGGAAAAGTTTTTGTCAGAGTTTGGCCGCTCTCTGAAATTGGATTTGTTTACTAAAAAGCATCTTATGTTTGATGAAAGGAGGGAGAGTTGTGCAGAACGCTTTGGATGTCA
This sequence comes from Faecousia sp., assembly GCA_045576415.1. Taxonomy (GTDB): domain Bacteria; phylum Bacillota; class Clostridia; order Oscillospirales; family Oscillospiraceae; genus Faecousia. The sequence goes on from JAZNGJ010000135.1 coordinate 2,338, forward strand.
GCCTAAAAAATCTAAAGTGGTTCAGAATCAGAAAAAAACGAATGACTGCAACGCTGCTGTTGCTCTCCCTCGTGGTTACATTAAATGTTTTCTGGTTTCTGAGGCAACCAGGATTGACATTGGCCGGTGACGCATCCTGCGGCATTGTGGAGCACACCCATGATGAGACATGCGGTACGCGGGTCTGCATTTGCACCATCCCGGAAGGACCGCACAGCCATGAGGATGCCTGTTATACAACAAATTGGATAGAAGCGCAGGAAACGCTGCAGCTTGTATGCGACATTACGGAAGATCCTCATATACACAGCGACAGCTGCTATGCAACCGTTACAAAAGAGAGTAAAGAAAATCGTCTGATCTGTGATAATCAGGACGAGGGACATTTGCATGATGAAGCCTGCTATGAAATCGTGGTGACTGATACTTGGGAAGAAACCGAGCTTATCTGCAATCTGGTTTCGGAACCCCATCGGCATGTGGAAAGCTGCTATGCAATGACCCGGATCGAAGCGCACGAAGAACAGGTTTTGTCCTGCGGACTTTTGGAAGAAGGCCATATACACAGCGATGCGTGTTATGAATGGAACATTACCTGCGAACGGGAAGAACATGTCCACAGTATAGACTGCTACTCCGATGACACGGCAGACGTAGAAACAATATTGGATTGGCAGGAAATGTTTGCAGATTATCCTTACACAGGGAATCTTCGCGAAGACTTGGTGGGTATTGCGAAAACACAGGTAGGTTATTCCGAAAGCACGCTTAATTTTGAAGTCGGTAGTGATGGTATCCGCCGTGGTTATACCCGCTATGGTGCATGGTACGGCACACCGTACAGAGATTGGTCTGCCATGTTTGTTTCCTTCTGCCTGCATTATGCTGGTGCCGATCCGGAAGAAACGCCCGGAAATACCGGTGCCTCTGCCATGGCAACGCTTTGGGAACGCCTCGATAAATATGTCCCGGCGGGCGACTATCTCCCGCTCGGCGGTGATTTGGCGTTCTTCAGTAATAACACCGTTGGTATTGTTTCGGAAGTGCAAAATGCAACGTTCCGTGTGATTCGGGGCGATATGGACGATGCGGTATCAGCTGACCTGCTAACGCTAACAGACGAGTCAATTGTTGGTTGGGGATTAACAGTAGGTACGACTGATAACGCGGAAGAGCCCTCAGAACCGACAGAAGCACCTTTGATAGAAACCACGGAAGAGGAAAAACCGCCTCCGGCTGCTCCCGAAATAACGCAGCAGGATTTGCTGGACATCTCGGAAGGCCCCGCTTTCTTTATTTTTGCAAGTGGACAAATACCGGCTGAGATGCAGCGATATTCTCTCCGAAATTCCAGAGCGATTACGGATTTGCTGCCTTATCTGGAAGCGAACGGCGGCAACTATTTCTTTACACTGCTGGACTTCAACAATGTAGAACTGCCTAAAGACGAAAATGGAAACTACATTGCCACGGCAGGTACCGGCTATAAACTGACACTTACCTTTACCAGCCCGGAAGGTTTTCTGCCGGGAACCTACCAGTACCAAATTCCTAACGGATTGATGGTGGATGGCGGCGAAGGTACATTCATTCTGAAGGATGGAACAGAAGTCGGTAGTTGGGTCGTTACGGATACGGGACTGATTACACTCGTATTCAATGAACATATGAACAGCCGCACGGATATTACCATCAGCGCAACCTTGGGAATCCACTTCCCGGAGCAGGAAGAGCCTATTGACTTCGATGGACTTATATCCGTTAAGGTTGAAAAGCCGCCACCCCAGAGCTATCCCACAATTCTCAACAAATGGGGTTCACAAAGCACCACTGACCCCACAAAGATCAAATGGCAGCTGAACATTACAGGCCAGGCCGACTCCCAGATCATCGGAAATATAATCACCGACCAGGTATATCACGGTGAATGGAGCAAGCCCCACCACTACACTGCCTCTGATATAGCCGGTGGGCTCACCATTGGCGCTTCCGATCCTGACGGCGGCTGGCATAACTGGAGGGTTTCCGCCGACGATCCCCATCTTATATGGGACGAAACGGGCTGGAGCTACAAAATGCCCCAAACTGTTTTCTGCGACTATTGCGGCGAGATAGAACTGGGCAACGATGGCTGGATATACTACATTGAGTATACCTCCACCCCCGACCGACTCTCTGCTCCCGGCACCTATGGCTATGAGAACATAGCCCGTATTGACGGACAGGAAAAATGGGGCTGGGTCAACTTCACACACGGCGAAGCCGATGCCGAAATAAACAAAAACGGTACCTTCGTATCGGACGGCTCAGGCGGCCGCTTCCTATGGGAAGTTCAAGTTGTTATACCGGGCAGAGGCGAAGGCGAAAAGGCAAAATATTCCTGGTTCTTCATGGATGAAATGAAGCTGCTGGACGAAAACGGCGTTTCCATAGGCCCTGTATACAACGATATAGGACTTTCCCGCGTTACCGCCACTTATAACGGCACCACCATTGATGTTCCGAGACTTCAGGATGCTACGGACGCAGATATGTTCGCATGGGAAAATGCATGGACATCCGATGACGGACATACCAGAACCATAAACATTCTTTCACGATGCCAATGCACCCACGACAGCTGCTTCTGGGACTATTCAAACAACAGCTGCGGAGAATACTGGTATCAGGATGATGCGGGCAACTGGCTGTCCACACAGGAATTCTGCCAATGCTGGACGGAAACCCAAACCGTTGTGTTCAACTTCATCTACGAAACCAACGATACGGAACTCATACAGCAATACGGCATACTGAGACATAAGCTCAATAACAGCGCCCAGCTTTACTATATGCCCGACGGTGGAAATTCCAACCGCGTTGACACAGATGATGCAACAGTGGAAATTCCCAATCTCTTTGAGAAGCAGCTCACCCATGACTATGACGGTTATACCGCAAATTATCGGGTAACTGTGAACGAAGCGAAGATAAACCTCACAAACGGCTCGCCCCTCACCATACACGACGTTATGTCCGACACGCTGGCATACATAAGCGGCTCCCTTGTGATCACCGCCGAGGATGCTGCCGGAAACACCTACACCTTGCAGCAGGGCGCGGACTTCACCGTTGCATACGACGGTACCGGCAATCAGACGGATGACCACGGCAAGGAAGTCCATGTTCTGGATATCGTGATCCTGCATCCCCAGCCGGTCATGTATACGTTGGACTATGATGCGACGCTCATCTTCCCCGAACATGTTGCTGAAGGAATTCGCTACAGCAACTCTGCCACCATCACTCTTTGGGGCGAGGACATCAAAGACACCACCGTTGAAAAGGTCTACGCAGACATCAACATTGCAGACAAAAGCTACAAGGTGAGAATGTTCAAGACCTCCGCACAGACCGGTGAGCCCCTTGGCGGGGCTACCTTCGGCCTGTATAACGAACAGGGCGGTCTGATCACCACCGAGGTGACCGATGCCAACGGCGAGCTTCTCTTCCAGACGAGTATCGTCGAGGGTATCATTCTCCGGGAGCATATTCCTTACTACATGCAGGAGCTGAAAGCTCCACCGGGATATCAGCTGGATGACACAAAGCACTGGTTCTGCTTCTGTGATAATACCGGCGACTCTTGTGAGATTTGTGATGAAGTCCTGGCGGGTCTGGATGCCATCCGCATTCCCTTTGAGCAGATCGGCAAAGTGAATGTAACCAACCAGATTATGCACTACGATCTGCCCGCAACCGGCGGTTCCGGTGTTTATCCCTTGATACTTGTGAGTGTGCTGTTTATCATCACACCGCTTGTATATAGATTCGTTCTAAGGCGCAAGCGAGAAAGGAGGGGCGTAGGATAAGCTTCCCTTACTTCGGCGAACATGCGCCGTAGGATGAATCTTCTGAAAAGCAAATCAAAAAGGATATCCCCAAAAAAGAAATATAGAAAGGATACGCAATTATGAAAAAGTTTGTTTCTATTCTTTTGGCAATGGTAATGATTTTTAGCCTGAGCATCACTGCATTCGCAGCAGAGGACACAACACTGACCATCGAAGACTCTGACGGAAGAACCTATAATGGTTATCAGTTGCTGGAACTGACCACCAGCCTGAAGACCGGTGAGCATCATACTGCTCACGATGGTGACCACACCAGCGACTGCTACAACTATGCATACACTGTGAACGCAAAGTATCGTGCTATTTTCCAGGCAGAAGTTTTCGCCAATGGTGGTAACTATCTGTGGGAAGGCGGCACCAAACCTGCTACCGCTAACGCCATTACCGACGATCAGATCCTGAAGTACCTGTCCAACCAGACCAGCGACAACGGCGATACCTATCACACCATGCGTCAGGTTGCTGACCGTCTGTACCGTGCAATTATCGAAGCAAATATCACTCCCGACAAGGAGAATAT
>JAZNGJ010000136.1:0-3125 GCA_045576415.1 Faecousia sp.
ACATCATGGCCGGTATCATTCCTCTGAAGGCCGCCGGTATGGCAAAGTACATGAACGAAAACGTTCCCGGTATCGATGTGCCGCAGCATATGATCGACCGTCTGGCCGCTGCTGCCGCAGAGGGCAAGGAAAAGGGCGTCAAGGGCCTGCCCATGAAGCTGGGCATCGAGATGGCTGCCGAGATGATCGCTAAGATCCGCGACGAGAAGCTGTGCGACGGTGTGCATATCATGGCCATCGGCGCGGAGAAGAACGTTCCCACCATTTTGGACAAGGCCGGTATCGTGATCTGATTCGCAAATATAGGAAAGGGTCTCCTGCGGGAGACCCTTTCTGCTTGCAAAGAGCGACTGTTTGGCGTATAATAGAGCAAACAGCAGTGAGAGGGATGTTTGCATGAAACCGTGGCAGCATTTTAAGACCATTACCCGGCACCGCCTGATCGTTATGGCGGGGTGCTTCCGTGTGGGGCTATACTGGCAGGGATTGACCCACGATCTTTCCAAATACTCGCCTACGGAATTCTGGGTAGGCGCGAAATATTATCAGGGGATCCGCAGCCCCAATGCCGCCGAGCGCGAGGATAAGGGCTACAGCGAGGCGTGGATGCATCATAAGGGCCGCAACCGCCACCATTACGAATACTGGACGGATATGAATATGGAAAGCCGCCGGTATGAATCCATCCCCATGCCCCGGAAATATCTGGTGGAGCAGATCATGGACCGGCGGGCTGCCTGCATCGTTTATCAGGTAGATGCCTATACACCCGGTTCTGCGCTGGCCTATTTTATGCGCAGCCGGGAGCGGGATCTGATCCATCCCCAGACCAAACGGGAGCTGGAATATCTTTTGACCATGCTCAGCCAGCAGGGGGAGGATGCCACATTCCGTTATTTAAAGGATCATGTATTAAAAAACAAACCGTTCCCATGGGAGGAAAACGCATAATTCTTTTCCCGCTGGGCATGCTGATACAGGCAGGAAAAAATAATCAGAAAAAAGGAAAATACTTCTTGACTTTTTTCGATTGGTGCGTATAATAATATCCGTGCCAAAGATAGAGGATTTGTGTAACGGTAGCACACCGGACTCTGACTCCGTTTGCGGGGGTTCGAATCCCTCATCCTCTGCCATTAGATTCACCCTGGATTCTTCCGAATCCAGGGGTTTCTTTTTATTCTCTCCGCTTTTGATGATCAGAATGTTCTGAATCTCAGAAGCGGATTTTTGTTTTCCCTTACGTTTTCCCTTATCAGCTTACGGATTTGATAAAGGCTTGCATCCGGTCTGCGCTGTCTTTCTTCATCTTTTCGGTCACATGACCGTATACATCGAGGGTAAAAGCAGCGGTTGCGTGACCCAAATTCTCTTGAACAGTCTTCACATCGTCACCGGATTTGAGAGAAACAACGGCATAAGAGTGGCGAAGATCGTGAAATCTCACGGTGGGCATCCCCAGTTCACAGACTACCAATTTGAATGCCCGGTAAAGTGCTTGGGCTGTGATGCGTGTGCCGAACTCGTCCGTAAAGACAAGGCCGCTGTCCTGAAACAGATTGCTGTTGTGCTTCCGGTTGAGGTCCTGTTCTTTCTTCGCCTGCCGCAGAAGATCCATGACATAGGGTGCTGCGGTTATGGTTCTTTCTTTGCCGTTCTTGGTGGGAACCAGTGCATACTTCTCCTTATCGCCACGGACACCGCTTCTGAGGCTCTGCAGCTGCTTGCCAATGAGAATCGTGCCATCTGTGAAGTCCACGCACTCCCATTGCAGACCGCAGACCTCACCTTCACGGATGCCCGTGAACAGAGCTACCAAAAACATCTTCTCATATTTATTTCCCTTGATGCCTTTGAGAAAATCAGCAATCTGATGTTCGTTCAGCGGTTTGATTCTCTTTTTCGTTACCCTTGGCAGAACGCAGGGGTTCGAAGGATTGGTGCGGATGTAATTGTTAAGCATAGCCTGCTGAAGTGCCTTGTGAAGAACTCCGTGGATGTTCTTGATGGTCTTAGCTGAAAGGGGTGATCTGTTCTCGTCACCTTCGAATCGCTTGTTATAGAACTCTTGGATATCGTGTGTGGTTAGAGCATCCAAGCGGATGGCTCCGATGTTCGGCTTGATGTGGTTCTTGATTGTTGCCTGGTAGGAACTGACTGTGGAAGGCTTCACACCTTTGAGATAATCAGCTTGCCAGGTGTCCAGCCATTGGGCAACGGTCATCTTGTTCGGTGCGATGTAGGTTCCATCATCCAGGGCGGCGGTAGCAGCTTTCAGCTTCTGTGCCACTTCTTTTTGCGTCTTTCCTGTGACGGATTTTTGAATCTGCTTGCCTGTGCCGGGGTCGAAGCCGACGGTGTATCTGGCTTCCCAATATTCGTATTCCTTTCCGCCCCGGCGGATGATTTTCTTACGGATGTTGCCGCAGCCTGCGGCGGTCTTCTTGCTGCTTGCCATGAATCTGCACTCCTTTCAAAAATGCCAAACAGCAGGTGCATGGTTAGTGTACCAACTGCCGGACATTGGCGCAAGGATGAGGGATTTTATGAGAAAACTATTTTGAAATCCCAATAATAGAAAGTATGTTCGATAACATTGTATCAATCATAGCCACAACTGTCAAGCAGCCCAAATTAACTGTCGACTTATCTCGACTCTTTCGATTTTTGTTGTAAACTTTTTGTGAATACACCCGTTCCCATAAGCGATTTTCAATCGAGCAGCCGATCCGGAAGGAATCGTTACCCAGAACATTTTTTGTTCGCCAGGGTTTGGGGCAGAGGCCTCAACAAGCAGAAAACCATCAACCTCCCGTAAGGGAAAACTGATGGTTTTCGTGTTTGTGGGTACACAGGCATTGCTTGCACCGTTACAAAAACTGTTTATCTACAGATGAAACTTGACAATCATTTTACACACCTTGTCTTTTGGATTTTACATGAAATGGATATGATGAAACCATGAGGTACAGAAAAATAAATCCAAAAAGACAAGGAGATTTTATTTATGAAAAAGTTAATTTGTGTAATTCTGACCCTGGTTATGGCGCTGTCCCTGGCAGCCTGCGGTGGCAAGGAAACCGCATCCGTATCCACCGATGGTTCCACCTCTATGCAGAAGGTGA
>JAZNGJ010000137.1:0-5616 GCA_045576415.1 Faecousia sp.
TCACTTGCGCCGACGATAGTTGTCGGGTGACTGACCGTGAAAATAGGTAACGCGGACACAAATATTCCCCCTTAGCTCAGTCGGTAGAGCGACGGACTGTTAATCCGCAGGTCGTTGGTTCAAGTCCAACAGGGGGAGCCAAAAGAAACCACTCATTTGAGTGGTTTCTTTTTTTGCGTTCTTGTGGCTAATGATTGACAACTTGTCTTTTCGTGATAAAATGGTTAGCAAATATTCTGGGTAATACTGAGAAAAATAAGAGAGGCCTTATTATGAATATTGATAAGCTTGAGAATCTTGTTCAAAATTTGAAGTTTCTTGCCGAAGAGACAATTCGAAACTGTATGTTTTCCATGGATGTAAAATACTTTGGCACAGAAACAAAAGCAAATTTGTTGCTGCCCTCCGGCGATGGTAAATACAATAGCTTTTGGGTGAGAGATGCTGCCATGATGGCAGAAAGCGGTCTTGTCTCCAATGATGACCTGAAACGGTTTGTAGAGATATTTGCTTTCTACGCACAAAATGGAAGCGAGACGGTGTTTCTTGAAAACCGGCTGGAGATTCCGCCCTATGCGGTTGCGGATCATGTAAATTATGATGGCAGTGCGGTGTTCTTTCCTGGGACATATTCATCGGGAAGCGATCAAGGCAATGGTGGATACGGCTATTTTCCGCCGTTTTGCGATAATTATTATTTTATCATGCTGGTTGGCGTTTATGTGGATCAAACCGGGGATAAAGCGGTTCTTGACAAGCAATATCATGGAATTTCTTTGCGGAAAAAGCTTGAATTCGCTTTTAGCGGATACAATATTGATGAGCAGAGCGGCCTTTGCGTAAGCGATGAAGAAAGATACACCGTAGATTGGGGTTTTGTAGATACTGTTAAAAAAACCGGCAAGCTTTTGATGGCTTCTCTTTTGCGCTATAATGCAGCAATAACACTGAGCCGTTTGTTGGCTATGGTGGATGATCCTGCCGGTTGTGCGCAGTACCAAAACGAGGCACAGAAAATAAGATCTGCTGTGCTCGAGAATCTTTACGATGAAAGTACGGGATGGTTTTATTCGGCAACGGGCATTGGTCATCAGTATGATGTCTGGGGAACAGCATATGCAGTCTATTCTGGCTTCACAAGGAGTGAACGGACACTGAGGGCATTGCATCTGGGCTATAAGGATCGGACTGCGGTTGTAGATGGATACGTCCGGCATATCTTGACGGATCAGGATTATTCTGCTTCTTCGGCTTGGGAATCCAGTATAACAAACTGGAATGAATACCAAAACGGAGCATATTGGGCAACGCCTACTGGCTGGTATGCTTATGCGCTTTATCAGTACTGTTCTCAGACGGAGATTCTTTCGGATTTTCTGGAGCATACGAATAAGTATTCAGACCAAGGTGCTCCCTTTGAATGGATGGATGCTGATACAAAGCAAGTCAGCGGCTTGCGGTACGGTACATCCGGCGTTTTGCCATATATCGGCGCTAAGCGGATTTTGGAGGATATGCTTTTGTGTAATACACGCAAGGTTTTTGAGTAAGAATACTGTCCAACCGACATAAAGAAAACCACCTGTATGACCTTGCAATATAGCAAAGAGTGTGATATATTACATTAAGGGAATTCGAAATTTAACTCCGTTTCGCATGCTGATGGGTAAATAAATTGCCGTAATACCATATATTTTTTTGCTGATGATAGAGTAACTGTCAGTTAGGAGTGTTTCTCTTACAATGCGTATTTGCTTAAGGAAAGGGTGAATGGTGTGATTTCTGAGTTTGTTGGAAACTTGATATTACCTGATCGGATCCTTTATGGTGGAAGGATTGTCTGCGAGAATGGCATGATCCAGAAAATCGAGGAGAATGCCGTAAAGAACTGGACAGACCTTCCCTACATTCTGCCGGGCCTTGTGGATATCCACAATCATGGAGGTATGGGCTGTGACTATATGGACGCGACGGATGCTTCCTTCGATACCATCAGCGCATATTTGACACAGCATGGCATTACCTCTGCCCAGTGTGCAACAGTCAGCGCGCCGTTGGAGCAGATTTTGGATTTCCTCCGGTTTTATCGGGAAAAGACCGGCCGCTATGTGGATGGCAGCGGCTGCCGGTTTGTGGGCGTACATATTGAAGGCCCCTACATTTCCTTTGCCAAGAAGGGCGCTCATCCTGCCCACACACTGCGTACAGCGGAGGACGGTTACGATTGGATCCTGCAGAACCGGGATATTATCGGGGAAGTTACCGTAGCACCGGAGTTGACCGGAATGCAGAAAATGATCCGGGATCTGACAAATGCGGGGATCGTGATCTCCGGCGGCCATGACGACGCAGAGCCGGAGGATATTGTTGCGGCAGTTGCCAACGGCATGACCCACTGCACCCACATCTACTGCGCTATGTCTACCCTGCATAAGACGGGCATTGAGCGGAAAACCGGTCTGTGTGAGTACGCCATGACCCACTCGGAAATCACGGCGGAAATGATCGCGGACAATCATCATGTGCCGCCGATCCTTGCGAAAATGATTTACAATGCCAAGGGCGCGGACAAGCTGTGTCTTGTGTCCGATGCCATTGGCCCTGCCGGCTTACCCGAGTCGGATGAACTGTATAGCCTTGGCACCGGCGAGGGCTGCACCAAGGTGTATGTGGAAAACGGCATTGCGCTGGTAGAGGACCGCAGCTGCTATGCAGGCAGCGTCCAGCCGCTGGATCGGATGATCCGGAATCTGGTGTGGGATGCCAATATTCCGCTGGTGGATGCGGTGCGGATGGCCAGCCTGACCCCTGCCGAGGTCATCGGTATCGATGGCGAATGCGGCAGTATCGCGGTAGGCAAGCGGGCGGATCTTTGCATTATGGATCCCGGTCTGAATGTGATTCAGACTGTAGTTGCCGGAAAAACGGCTTATCAAAAATGAGGTGAAAGATATGGAAAAAATGATCAATGGCGTAAAATGTAAGGTTGTTGACGGCGAGTGGGAAGTTTATTTCGACATGGCTATGACCATGCTGGAAGAGATTATGAAGAATAATGCGGCGGACAAGGATACCGTTATGATCGTGCCGGTGGGCCCCACCAACCAGTATCCGATCCTGGCGGACATGGTAAACCGCTTGAATGTCTCTTTGAAGCGGGTTCACTTTTTTAACATGGATGAATACATGACCACCCCCAATGATGTGATCGAGGTCAGTGATCCCATGTGCTTTGAGGGCCGCATGAAGCGGGACTTCTATGACCGCGTCAAGCCGGAGCTGGTTATGCCCGAATCCCAGCGGCATTTCCCCAAGCCCGGTAAGGAAGCGGAGTATGATGCTATGATCGAAGCTTTGGGCGGCGTGGACCTGTGCCTTGGCGGACTGGGCATCAACGGCCATGTGGCGTTCAATGAAGCGGCGGAAGAGAACGATCCCATTACGGCGGATGAATTTGCAGCATTGGGTACCCGTGTTCTGAAAATCACCCGTGAGACCCGCACCATCAATGCCTATGGCTATCAGCGGGGCGATCTGGCGGGCATGCCCGAGTGGTGCATCACCATTGGTATGAAGCAGATCATTTCTGCAAGAAAGATCTATATCGCGCTGAACCGTCCCTGGCAGAATGGACCCTTCAAGCACGCGTTGTACGGCCCCGAGTGCGGCCAGTGGCCTGCATCGCTGCTGCGGCGCTGCGGCGATGTGACCTACTGCATGACCAAGGAAGTGGCAGAGGGAACCATCTGAGTTTGAAACGGATAAAATCCCGAACAAATTTGTTCGGGATTTTCTGTGCCCTTAAAGATCCTGCAGGTCTGCCATGGGGATGTCGTTTTCCAGATTGTCCCGGGCAAGATCGTTGTCAATTTCCCGGTAGGCTTTGGAAATGGGCCGGTCTGTGTGCCAGACCTTTTGGTCGGGGCCGCCAGTGCCGGCAACAATGGGACGGGCTGGTGTTTTCCCGCTTTTTGCTTTCCCTTGGATCTGCGGAACAGGAGGCTCGGAATTTTTGGGATGCAGCTGCGTCCAGTCCGGCCGTGCCATGCCTTTTTTCGCCATAAAATCACCTCGCAACAGTTTTCCCGGCTGCCGTTTGGATATGCAAAAGGCTTTACTTTTGCTGCATTTTGTGCTATAATCATTTTATAATTATTCACTTGTGAACAGGAGGAAATACTATGAGCGATTTTACCTATCAAAGCGCTCCGACGAAGGGAAAGTACGAAACCTACGAATGGGATAATGTTTGGCTGGAGCATGCCAACGATACCGAAACGCCCCGGGTGCTGTACATCGGAGATTCCATTTCCTGCGGCATCCGCCGGATCGCCACGGCCCAGACCGGTGAGAAGATCTATTTTGACGGATTTGGCACATCCAAGAGCCTGGATAATCCCTGGTTTCAGAGATCTTTGGCTACCTTTGCGGAGCAGCAGCCGGGCAGAAAGATCGTCCTGTTTAATAACGGTCTCCACGGCTGGCATCTTTCGCATGATGGGGAGTATGCCCGGTACCTGGAGGACATGGTCGTCTATTTGAAGGAGCACTTCGCGGGAACGCCCGTTGCCATCGTGCTGACCACATGGATCGCCGATGAGAAGAATTTGCCTGCTGTGCATCAGCGCAACGCCGCGGCAAAGAAGGTGGCGGAAAAGCTGAATGTGCCGGTGATCGATCTGTACTCTGTAGCAGAGGAAAACAAGGACTTGATCTCTGACGGTGTGCATTTCCGGGAAGAGGGCTACCAGAAGCTGGCAGCAACCGTTATCAGCCGCATAAAGGAGATCGTTCCGGAGCTGAATTGATGAAAAACGGAGGTCGCAAGACCTCCGTTTTGTGCTTATTCGGTTGTAAGCATTTCCAGATACTCTTCCAGGCACAGGCCGGAATCGTATACCTCTTTTGCAAGAGCTTTTCCCAGATAGCGGTAATGCCAGGGTTCGTATATGATGCCGGTAAATTCGCTTTTACTGCTGGGATAGCGCAGGATAAAGCCGTATTTCCAGCTGTTCTCCATCAGCCATTTCTGCACGGGGGTGTTTTCCTGGGCTTCGTCCAGATTCCGGTAGCTGTTATCCACCAGATCGAAGGCAAGGCCTAATTCGTGCTCGCTGGTGCCGGGGACGGCGACCACCGTGCCGGCAAGCTTGCGGGCATCTTCTTCGCTGTAGCCCTCGGCAATGAGCCGCTGGATCTTATTATTGTGCAGCCATATTTGATCGCCATGGGTGCGGTAGGCAGAGGCAATATAGGGCTGGAGTCCTGCATCCCGGCAGGCCTGCAGCATTTCCAGCAGGGCATCGCTACAGACAGCGCTGGATTTCTGCCAGTCGTTGATCAGCACGATTTCCGGATCATAGTCTTCCGGCAGGAAATTCCACGGATTGACCAGCAAAACTTCCGAGCCGTCAGAGCCAAAATACCGGTTTTTGCCATCTATGACCACCTTGCCCGTAGCCATGGCACCGGTTTCTTTGAAATAGTAAAGCTGTTCGTCGATCTCCTGCCATCCAGTTAACATAACACTATTGGCATCGTAGTAATATTTCTTTCCGTTCTCTTCGACCCAGCCGACCTTGGGGGCGGGAGCTTCAGTGGTGGCAGGCGGTGTGG
>JAZNGJ010000138.1:0-34782 GCA_045576415.1 Faecousia sp.
TAACGCGAACACAAGAAGACGATCCAAAAGGGTCGTCTTTTTTATGCCTGCAAGTGTCCACCGGACACTTGCGACGGCATGACGATAGATTGCCCTAGCCGTGAAAATAGGTAACGCGAACACAAAGAACTCCACCAGAAATGGTGGGGTTTTTCTTTACGGCAAAGGATAGTTGCCCTAGCTGTAAAAATAGGTAACGTGAACATAAGAAGAGTCAGATGTATATCTGGCTCTTGTTTATTTTTTAAATGTATACAGTAATCAATAAGCCCGGAAGACTTTTTCTTGTTCGGGGATTTATGTTGAACGGCTAGCTGCTTGTTGGGTGGATATCCGTCTGCCGTTGGACCACAATCATAATTAAATATTTGGAAATTAGGCTTATTCGACCGGTTTTCCAGATTTTATAGTTGTAAAATCAAATGAAATGTTATATAATAACTTAGATTTGAATCCAACAAACTGGAGCTGTTCTTACATGAATCATAATTCCTGTATCATTGATAAATACATTCGCCCCGGAATGCATGCCCATCTGGTGGGTATTGGCGGTGTTTCCATGCGACCTCTGGGATTGGTGCTCAAGGGAATGGGGCTGAAGGTTACCGGCTCGGATATGAATTCCTCTGTTTCTACAGATGAGCTGATCGCGCAGGGCATCCGCGTGGATATTGGCCATCGGGCGGAAAACATTGAAGGCGCTGATTGCGTTATTCGTACGGCTGCGGTACATAATGATAACCCTGAAATTGCCGGTGCCAGAGCCGCAGGAATTCCTGTCTTTGAGCGCGCTGAGGCTTGGGGTGTCATTATGAAGGCCTATCAAAATGCGATTTGTATTTCCGGCACCCACGGTAAAACAACAACAACTTCCATGGTCGCGCATATCCTTATGGCAGCACAGGTGGATCCTACTGTGATGATCGGAGGATACCTTCCGTTACTCCACGCAGGTCACCGGGTGGGTAATGGGGATACGATCCTGTTGGAAAGCTGCGAATACTGCGACTCTTTTCTGAATTTCTTCCCATCTTTGGCAGTGATTCTGAACATCGAAGCGGATCATCTGGACTATTTCAAGGATCTGCAGGATGTTGAAAAGTCCTTCCGCAAGTTTGCCCAGTTGTCATCCGGTAAGATCCTTGCCAATGGAGACGATCCCAATACAGTGGAAACACTTTCCGGTATGGATTATGTTAGTTTTGGAATGCAGGAAAGCAACACTGTGTGCGCAGTCAATATTTCAGATGACTGGCGCAGCTTTGATGTGGTTTGCGGTGGTGAAAAGTACTGCTCGGTTACGCTGAATGTTTACGGCAAGCACAACGCATACAATGCGCTGGCTGCCGCTGGCGTGGCATGGCTGATGGGTATTGCCCCGGATGCAGTTGAAACAGGTCTTTCCGGTTTCCGCGGCGCAGGCAGGAGAATGGAGTACAAGGGGAGTTACCACGGTGCGGATGTGTATGATGACTATGCCCATCATCCCGGCGAACTGGCAGCAACTTTGGATGCTGTGAACGCCATGGGATACAAGCGGATCATTTTTGCTTTCCAGCCCCATACCTATACCCGAACCAAGGCCTTGTTTGATGACTTTGTGGCGCAGCTGAAACGGCCGGATGTGGTGGTTTTGGCTGAGATCTATGCAGCCAGAGAACGCAACACCATAGGTATTTCCTCCAGAGATCTGCTGAAGGAGATCCCCTGCGGTTATTATTGCGCCACATTGCCGGAGGTCACACTGACACTGAAAATGCTGGCTAAGCCCGGAGATGTGATTCTGACAGTGGGAGCCGGCGATATTTACCGCGCCGGCGAAGCAATGCTGAAATGAGAATTGGGCTGCAATTGTAGCCCAATCGATTCTGTTATTCATCCAGAACCAGGTGATCCAATCCGGATAGTTCAAACTCTGTCATATACCGGTTCATGCGGCCAACGATCTCGTCGTAGTTTTCCTCTGTGATATCCGCATAGCCCATATCCCGTCGGGAAAGCTCCTCGGCAAGGATCTGGTAGAAAATATTGTCCTCGTAAAATGCGATAACTTCATGAATTCCGCCTTCTTCGTAGGCTTTGGATGGGATTACGGTATTCTTCCAGTCTTCTGCAAGAACCTGCATTTTCGTTCCCTTGCACAGGCCAAACAGCTTGCTTTCCAGATTGTCATAATCAGCGAAGCGTTCATCACCCCGGATGGAGTTGAGGACCCAGTTCCCAATGTAGACCATGTCCAGAAGTCTTCGGAATTCTTTGGTTGAAAGTTCGATTTGCATGGCGAACCCTCCTTCCATGATGGTTGCTTAGTCCCTATTATAGCACCGGAAAATAATATTTCCAGATGGAAATTGTAAAATATTATGAATTGCCGGTTTTATGGCAGTTCCGTACTGATGTGCCAGATTTGATTTGAAATGAGGCGATTGTTTTGAAAAAATTAAGTGTGTGCGTGCTGTTCGGCGGTATCAGCCCCGAGCATGAGGTATCATTGCGCTCGGCCGAGTCCGTTCTTAACAATATGGATCCGGAAAAGTACAATATTTTCCCTGTGGGTATCACCCAAAACGGCGATTGGGTCTTGTACGGTGGTACAGATTATTCGCTTTTACCCAGCGGCGAATGGCTGGAGCATCCTGAAAACCGCCGTGCTGCCATCTCTCCCGTCCGGGGGCAGGGGCTGCTGAGCTTCGAGGGCGACTGCGTAGTGCGGGAACGCATTGATGTGGTGTTCCCTGTGCTCCACGGTGAAAACGGTGAGGACGGCGCTATGCAGGGACTTCTGCAGTTGGCAGGAATTCCTTATGTGGGCCCCAGAGTGGCTGCTTCCGCGGTTTCTATGGATAAGACGCTGACCAAGCTGGTGGCAGATCAGGCCGGTGTGACGCAGGCTCGGTGGTTCCTGGTGCGCAATTCTGAGCTGAATGTACGGATGGATGCAGTGCTTGAGCAGATCGAAGCCCGCTTTGCGTACCCAGTTTTTGTAAAGCCTGCGGGAACCGGTTCCTCTGTCGGCGTTTCCAAGGCTGCGGACAGAGCAGCGCTGCGTTCTGCGCTGCTGAAAGCGGGAACCTATGATGACAAGATCCTTGTGGAGGAATTTATCTACGGCCGGGAAGTGGAAGTGGCAGTTATGGGCAATCAGAGCCCCATGGCCTCCATTTGCGGCGAGATCGATTCCGGTGCTGAGTTCTATGATTACGATGCCAAATATTTGACGGATACCTCTGTTGCGTATATTCCCGCCCGTATTCCGGAGGATGTTGCGGAAACTGTCCGGGATGCCGCTGTTAAGATCTACAGCGCCATTGGCTGCAGGGGGCTGAGCCGGGTTGATTTCTTTGTGACCTATGAGGATAACCGGGTCGTGTTTAATGAGATCAATACGATCCCCGGTTTTACCTCCATCTCCATGTATCCCAAGCTGTTTGCTGCCAGCGGAATTCCTTACGGCCAGCTGATCGACGAACTGCTGCAGCTGGCGCTGGAGGACGCAGAATGAAGCAAAAGGTCATGCTGTCTATCCAGGGCCGTCAGTCCTATATGGGGCAGAAGCCGGATACCATTGAACTGGTGACGGAAGGCTGGATGGAATTCCGGGATGGCGGATGGGACATCTCCTATGAAGAAAGCGAACTGACAGGGCTGAAGGGTGCCACCACGGTCTTTCGGGTGGAACCGGATCAGATCACCCTGACCAGAACCGGTGCGCTCCATTCCCAAATGGTTTTCCGGCAGGGGGTTGCCCATGATTCGCTTTACCAGATGGATTTCGGTGCGTTGATGATCCGGGTCTGTGCCACAAATCTGTTTTTTGATATCACGCCGGATGGCGGTGTGATCGACTTGGTCTATAATATTGAGATCGAGAATACGGAGGCAGGTGTCATTGATTACCATCTGGACATCCGCGCTAAGGACGAATGAGAAAACCCGCGGCGACTTGCCGCGGGTCTTTGCTTTAAGTTTCCGTATTATCGGAAGGTGTTGTGGGCTGGGAAGGATTCGTAGAATCCGTAGGATCAGTGGGGCCTGTGGGAACGATAGGATCTGTGGGGACGGGCGGTACTGGCTCTTGGATCTGGACGATGACCTTGTCCAGCTTCTCATAGTGGGATCTTGCGATGAGCTTCTTCACAGACTTGATGGACGGATCCGTGTAGCGGTATGTTTTGTATGTGCAGATATCGTAGCCGGTAATGGGTTGCACCAGAACATCACCATCCAGATAGCCATCAGGATTATCGGGGATCATGGTGTTGACCAGAGTTTCGGGCTTGTAGGTTTGTACCGTCTCGTAAATAATGCCCACAGAGTAATCCTCGTTGGCAGTGCCCCAGAAGCGGATCTCCAGATTACCGTTATCCGTCACATCCGCTTCAATACGGACAGGGCGGCCGGTGGTGTTCTTGAAGACCAGATCCTTTTCGCCGTAAAGGACATCCGCGTCGAGACCGGTTTCGATAAAGCTGGGGGCATAGCTGTGGCTGCTGCGTTCCAGAATTTCCAGATCAGCCTTTAAAGCGCAGTAATAAAGGGTGCTGGCCACCTGGGAAATACCGCCGCCCAGAACTTCCTGCACGGAAGTACCTACATAAACAGAGGCGATCTTGTATCCGTCAGATTCAGCGGGCTTGCCGATGATATCATTAAAAGAGAAAGTCTCGCCTGCTTTCAAAATCAGGCCGCCCCGCTGGCCGTTGATCGCTCTGCAGGCCAGCTTCAGATTGATGACGATCTCCTTTTCTGCCGGAAGCGGGGTCTTGTGGGCAGAAAGAACGGTTTCAAACAGACCGTCGGTCAGTTCCTCTTCCGTAAGGGCAGGGGCAAGGAAGGTCATGGGAATCTCCAGAACCTTGCCATATTCCGCGCCTTCCAGAAGGGCCCGTGTGTCATCCAACTGAAAACCGTAGCCGTATTTTTCGGCGGTGACTTCATAGGTGAATTCATCCAGAACAGCATCCACCGGTTCAATGCACAGCTCCTGATACACAGCATCCAGATCCAGCTTTTCCGGAGCACGGACACTGATCTCACCAACGACCTGGAACAGATTGGTATTGTAAGCTTCCAATATTTGATCGTAAAGCTTTCCGGTGTGCAGGCTGTACTCGGGAGTTCCGACCGTAATGATCAATTTCTGGTAAACCGTATCGGGGCTGATCTGCGCCGGATCCATATTCAGGTCGGGACGCTCACCCTCCACCCGGTATTGGGGCTGGGAAAGGGTGCTGCTGTATTGATTGCCCAGTTCGTCCACAGCGTCTTGAATATAATCCGTATCCAGATTCAAATACGGGGTCACGGAAATTACATGGGAGGAGGTCAGAGACTGGTTCTTTGCCTTCTGCCGTTCTGCGCGGGAGCCGGTGCGTCCGTAATTGTATGCAGCATCCACCACAGCATCGATGTCCAGCTTGGCACCGGTGTCCGCCGGTGACAGGATCACTTCGGAATCGTGGACTTCCACCACCATATTCAGCTTGCTGTATGTATTTCCTGCGGCTTCCTGCAAAAGAGCCTTTGCTTCTTCCGGGGTTTTGCCGCCCAGATTGACACCGGCAGCATAAACATTCTTCAGGATCAGACCGTCATCTTCTCCGGAAGAGAACATAATGGCACAGGCGGCAATGATGGCGATGAGCAAAACGGCAGCAATTGCGCTGAGGGTGATGATGGTGATCTTATTCCTGTTGGAAGCACGGCGTTTGCGGCCGCCTGCGGAAGATGCCCTGCCGGCAGCGGAAGCGGCCGCAGGGGAAGCAGGCCGCCGGAATGCGGATGGTTGCGCCTGACGCCGGACAGGCATACCTGCAGCATCGATGCGGACCCGCTGGGTGGCATCTGCAGGCATACCCGGAGCTTTCGGAGCATCCGTTATAGAATTGAGGGTGGTTCTTTGCGTCTGTTCCAGCTGGGAACGGTCGCGGCGGCCCTCCATATTCCCATTATTAATGGTAAACCTCTCCTATCTGTCAGCGGCTTCTGCCGCGCGTAATACCTTGCATTATACAGTGGTATTGTACCATAATTTTCGGCAATTGCAATGACATTTCGTAACCAATCCGTTAAAAAAGTGTAAATACGGCGGTGAAAAATGTGTTATTGGCAACAATTCCGGTACCGATTGATAAAGACCTTGCTCTGGCGCAGACTGTCTACACCGGAGGCCAGCTTCAGACGCAGCGTGGGCTGCTTGGCAGTGGCGACGAACATCAGGCGGTTTTTATAGTCGGGATCCGCGCACAGCTGACTGACGGCCTCAAAATTCAGATTGGTCAGTGTGAACAGCACATCACCGGCCTTTTGCCGGATATCCTGAATACCTGCTTGCTGGGCTTCCGCCCGCATCAATGCAATGTCAATGAGGTTCAGCACACCCTTCGGGGGATCGCCATAGCGGTCGATGATCTCGTCCAGCAGATCGTCAGCGTCCTCCTGAGAGCGAATAGCAGCCATCCGGCGGTACAGATCCATTCGTTCCTCGCCTCGGGAAACATATTCCTGATCCACATTGGCGGTGACATTCAAGTCGGCAGTGCAGTCCGGTGCCTTGGGTTTTTCGCCCCGTTCTTCCAGAACGGCTTCGTCCAGCAGCTTCAGATACATATCGTAGCCGACGCTCATCATGTGACCGGACTGCTCGGCACCCAGAAGATTTCCGGCACCCCGAATCTCCAGATCTCGCATGGCGATCTTGAAGCCGGAGCCAAACTCCGCAAAATCCCGGATGGCGGACAGACGCTTTTCTGCGATCTCTGTCAGATTTTTGTCCGGACGGTAGGTAAAATAGGCGTAAGCGTGGCGAGTGGAGCGGCCCACACGGCCCCGCAGCTGATGAAGCTGGGAAAGACCGAAGCGGTCGGCGTTTTCGATGATCAATGTGTTGGCATTGGGAATATCCAGACCGGTCTCAATGATGGTGGTGCACACCAGTACCTGCACTTCACCGTCAGCCATAGCATGCATCACATCGCCAAGCTGGTCTTCACCCATTTGTCCGTGTGCCACAGCAACGGAAAGTCCGGGGATCCGCCTGCGCAGCGCGCCTGCGCACTGGTCGATGGTTTCCGTGCGGTTGTGCAGGTAGTAGACCTGACCGCCCCGCTCCACTTCCCGGCGAATGGCATCGTCGATGATAACATTATTGTGCTCCATCACAAAGGTCTGCACCGGATAACGGTCTGCGGGTGGCTCTTCGATGGTGGACATATCCCGGATGCCGGACAGGGCCATATTCAGCGTTCTGGGAATCGGGGTGGCGGAAAGTGTCAGCACATCCACGCCCTTAGAGATCTCCTTCAGCCGCTCCTTGTGGCTGACACCGAAGCGCTGCTCCTCGTCGACGATGAGCAGACCCAGATCCTTAAACTGTACAGTCTTTTGCAGCAGTTTGTGGGTACCGATGATCAGATCCACGCCGCCGGCACGGAGCTTCTGCAGAGTCCGTTTCTGCTCGGCAGCGCTGCGGAACCGGCTGAGCACATCGATATTGACAGGGAAGCTGCGGAAGCGGCTGATGGCGGTCTGGTAATGCTGCTGGGCAAGCACCGTAGTGGGCACCAGAATGGCGACCTGCTTGCCGTCCATGACGGCTTTCATGACGGCTCGCAGCGCGACCTCGGTTTTACCGAAGCCAACATCGCCGCAGAGCAGCCGGTCCATGGGGGTGGGGGATTCCATATCGCCCTTGATCTCTGCAATGCAGCGCAGCTGATCGTCGGTTTCGGGGTAGGGGAAATCGTCTTCAAATTCCTTCTGCCACGGCGAATCCGCAGCGAAAGCAAAGCCCTCCTGCCGCTTCCGGGCAGCGTATAGCTGGATCAGTTCACCGGCCATATCCTTAGCGGCTTTTCGCGCTTTGGTCTTGGTTTTTTGCCATGCGTCAGAGCCGATCTTATTCAGCCGCACATTGGCATCCTCGCTGCCGCCGCCGATATATTTGCTGACCATATCAAGCTGTGTTGCGGGGACGAACAGGGTATCGGAGCCTTGGTAGGCGATCTTAACATAGTCCTTGATGGCGCCGTCCACTTTGATCTGCTCCATGGCAACGAAACGGCCAATGCCGTAATTTTCGTGAACCACCAGATCGCCGGGAGTCAGATCGGTGAAAGAATTCAGCTTCTGCCGGTTGGTGGCAGTTTTTTTGACTTTCCTTTTCGGTTCGGAGCGGGAAGTTAGCTGACCTTCGCTCAAGATCGCCAGCTTGGAATTGGGATATTCCATACCAAAGGGCAGCGTACCCTCCGTCAGCAGGATCTGCCCCTCTTTGGGCATCGTAGTCAGAGGAATGCAGATGAAGGAAGAGAGACCCTTGGCGTTCAGCATTTCCTGCAGCAGCTCTGCCCGGCGCCGTGTTCCGCAAAGCACCAGAGAGGAAAACTCCATCTTCTGGTAATGGGCAAGGTCGGCTGCTGCGGTGTCCATGCTGCCGCCGTAGCCGGGGAGCTGCTTGGCGGTCATGGGCAGCAGCTGCTTGGGCCTGCATTCTTCCGGATAAGAGGAGCCGCCGAATGCGTCGAAATATATGGCGGTGTGGTTTTTCAGATAACCGCAGAAATCTTCCCACTGGCACACATAGTCACATAGCTCGCCTGCCAGCAGTCCCCCTTGCAGCAGACTGTCCAGCTGCATGCCAACAGCCTCCGTCCGGGTGCGGGCGGTGCGCTTTAAGCTGCCCTGATCGCACAGAACCAGCAGCGCATTTTCGGGAATGTAATCCATAGCTGTGGCGTATTCCGGATAAATCAGCGCCATATAGCGGTCAGATGCGGGGTTTTGCAGGGAGTTTTCGTATTTTTCTAAGTCTTTTTCCAGCGTGCGGATCAGATCTTCGTTGATGTTCTTTCTGCGGCGCTGCCGTGCGATCAAATGCTGCAGATCGGAGCAAAGGCCGTCAAGACCCTGGGGGTGCAGTCTGGGCTGGGTTTCACCGACAGGCAGGATGACGACCTTGTCTGTATTTTCTGTGCGGCGTTGGGTGTCGGGGTCAAAGTAGCCCATGGTGTCCAGCTCTTCGCCAAAGAATTCGGCGCGGAAAGGCCGGTCGGCAGCGGGGGAGAATACATCCAGAATGCCGCCGCGGACAGCAAACTGTCCGGGGCCTTCCACCATACCGCAGCGGCTGTAGCCGCAGCCGGTCAATTGGGCGGTCAGCTTCGTAATGTCGTATTCTTTTCCCACTTCCAGCGTGAATGCGGCGTCCAACAGAACCTGTTTGGGCATGGTTCGCTGGCTGAGTGCCTCCCACGAGAAGATCTGGAAGGCTGCTGTACCGCAGGCCAGGTCGTAAAGTTGGCGCAGACGCTTCTGTTCCCATGCCCGGGATACCACTGCGGTATCGTAGAGCGTCAGTTCTCGGGAGGGGAGGATAGGAGCGGTTTCTCCCAGAAAGGCCTTCAGCTCCTCCTGCAGGCGTTTGGCCGCCATGTCATCCTGGCAGATGACTACGATGGGCGCAGAGGTATGGCACCGGAGTCCGGCGATGATATGGGAACGGTTGATCTGACCGATGCCGGTAACAGCGACAGTTTCCCTGCGGGCAAGGCCAGCCAGCAGGGCGTTGTATTCCGGTACGGTTTTCAGCACAGAAAGCAGTTTTTCCATATTTACCTCCACGCAACAATGCGGAAAGGGGGAAAATACCCCCTTTCCGTGGTGATTAGACAATATTCTTGGGGTTACGGATGACTGCCATTATAGCGGTTGGCAGCTTCGGGAACACCCTTGTCAATGATGCACAGCACCGCATCCGCGGCCCGATCCAGAGCCGACAGAAGTGCTTTTTCCTCGGAAGCGGAGAAAGTGGACAGGACATGATCCGCCAGATCCTGTTCGGGGTGGGCTTTGCCGCCGACACCGATCTTGACCCGGGGGAAATCCTGACTTCCGACTTCAGATATGATGGACTTGATGCCATTGTGCCCGCCGGCAGAACCGTCAGCACGGATCCGCAAACGGCCCGGTTCCAGAGAAATATCGTCAAACAGGACGATGATCCGCTGGGGCGGCACATGAAAATAGGCGCTTAGCTGCAGTACGCTGCGGCCGGACAGATTCATATAGGTCAGCGGCTTCAGAAGCAGCAGCTTGCGGCCACCGTAATTCACCTGGCCGTACAGACCCTGAAACTTACCCTTATCCACCTTGCAGCCCAGCTTGCCGGCCAGAATGTCCAGCGCCCGGAAACCGCAGTTGTGTCGGGTCTTTTCGTATTCCTTGCCGGGG
Source organism: Faecousia sp. (assembly GCA_045576415.1). Taxonomy (GTDB): domain Bacteria; phylum Bacillota; class Clostridia; order Oscillospirales; family Oscillospiraceae; genus Faecousia. Next base: position 10,231 of record JAZNGJ010000138.1, read on the forward strand.
TTGCCAAGACCGACGATCAGCCAGCTATCCTGGGTTTTACCAAACACGGCTTAGAACAGGTCGGCGATGGAAGTACCGCCGTGGATATGGGAAATGGCCCGAGCGAAAATCGGTGCCACATCCAGAGACTTGATCTTGCCGCTGGGAGTGCGGTCAACAACGGGGATGGTGTTATGGAACACGATCTCCTGAATGGGGCTGGCCTCGATCCGGTCGTAAGCAGGGCCGGACAGAACGCCGTGGGTTGCGCAGGCATAGACAGCCTTTGCACCGCCCACATCCACCAGAGCCTGAGCGGCATTGCACAGGGAGCCGGCGGTATCCACCATATCGTCATACAAAATGCAGGTCTTACCCTTGACATCGCCGATGACATTCATGACCTCACAGACATTGGCCTTCTGGCGGCGCTTATCCACGATGGCAAGGCCCATGTGGACCTTGGCAGCAAAGGCGCGGGCACGGGCAACGGAACCGACATCGGGAGAAACGACGACAAATTCATCGTGATTGAACTTGTCTTCGGGGAACTTTTCCAGATAGTAGTTCACAAAAGTGGGGTTTCCAAGCAGGTGATCCACAGGAATATCAAAAAAGCCCTGGATCTGAGCGGCATGCAGGTCCATGGTCAGAACCCGGTCAGCGCCGGCGGCGGTGAGCATGTTAGCCACAAGCTTGGCAGAGATGGGGTCACGGCTTTTGGCTTTGCGGTCCTGGCGGGCATAGCCAAAGTAGGGAATGACGGCGGTGATGCGGCCTGCGGAAGCGCGGCGGCATGCGTCGATCATGACCAGCAGTTCCATCAGATGGTCATTTACGGGCTTACAGGTGGACTGGATCAGAAAAACATCCATACCACGGACGGTTTCATTTAAAGAAACAGAAACTTCACCGTCGGCAAAGGTCTTGACCTCGCTGTTGCCGAGCTCGACACCCAGCTCCTTGCAGATCGTTCTGGCGAATTCGGGATTGGAGTTGCCGCAGAACACTTTGATATTCTCTCCGTACGCAATCATCAGAATTACCTCACTTTTCTATTTATGTAGTTGCTGTTCAAAATATACCTAGGATATTATATCATTCGATATAGGAAAATTGCAACACCTAACCAGGGAAAATAACGCCTAAAAAAAGGGCAAAATTGGAAGTAAGTTCGGGCAAACTGCCCTCTTGATACAGAAGAGAACAGAATCGGGCAGATACAGAAGCAGTAAACGAAATTTTGTTTGAAATATATCTTGTTTACTGTGGCGGATTGTGGTATACTATAAGGAAAGATTTTACGGCAGGAGAACGCTATGAACGATAAGATCATCATTCAGGGAGCCAGAGAAAACAACCTGAAAAATGTAAATTTAACGATCCCGAGGGACAAGCTGATCGTCTTTACGGGCCTTTCCGGCTCCGGCAAGTCCAGCCTTGCTTTCGATACCATTTTTGCCGAAGGACAGCGCCGGTATGTGGAGAGCCTGTCCAGCTATGCCCGTCAGTTTTTGGGACAGATGGATAAGCCGGATGTGGATTCTATAGACGGCCTTTCCCCGGCGATCTCCATTGACCAGAAGACTACCTCCAAAAATCCCCGCTCCACCGTGGGCACCGTGACGGAAATATACGATTATCTGCGCCTTTTGTGGGCAAGAGTTGGCATTCCTCACTGTCCTAAGTGCGGAAAAGAGATCTCCCGGCAGACCATCGATCAGATCGTGGACCGGGTGGAAGCTTTGGGAGAGGGAACAAAATTTATCGTTCTTTCCCCTGTGATCCGGGGCAAAAAGGGTGAGCACCACAAGGTGTTTGAGGATGCCCGTAAAGGCGGCTTTGCCCGTGTGCGGGTGGATGGGATCCTGTATGATCTGACAGAAGAAATCAAACTGGAGAAAAATAAAAAGCATAACATCGAACTGGTCGTAGACCGCTTGGTGCTCAAAGAGGGCGTACGCCGCCGTTTGACGGACTCTATTGAAACAGCCTGCGCCCATTCGGAAGGGCTCGTGATCATTCAGCTGCCCGGTACCGGTGAGGAACTGAGCTTTTCCCAGAACTATGCCTGCGAGGACTGCGGCGTCAGCCTTTCCGAACTGGAGCCGAGAATGTTTTCCTTCAATAACCCCTCCGGTGCCTGCCCCCATTGTACCGGTCTGGGCTTCCAACTGGTGGCAGATCCGGATCTGGCGATCCCGGATAAGACTAAGAGCATTTTGGACGGTGCCATTCAGGTTTCCGGCTGGCAGAGCGCCCGGACGGACAGCGTCTTCCGGATGTATTTTGAAGCCCTGGCGCAGAAATACCGCTTTTCCCTGAACATGCCGTTTGGTGAGCTTTCCAAGGAAGTGCAGGATGTGGTCCTTTATGGCACTAAGGGTGAAAAACTGCGCATGACCTACAACCGGGGTAACGGTATGGGCGTTCTGGAGCAGCCCTTTGAGGGTATCATGAATAACATCAGCCGCCGTTACCGAGAGACCCAGTCCGATGCGGCCCGCAAGGAACTGGAAGAATGCATGACCACTGCGCCCTGTCCCCATTGCGACGGCAATCGGCTTTCGGACATTGCCCGGGCGGTAACGGTAGGCGGCATCGGTATTATGGATTTCTGCGCCATGAGCGTGGAAAAAGAGCTTCAGTTCATGGAAAATCTGCATCTGGATGGCAATATGGCCATCGTGGCAGAGCAGATCGTCCGGGAGATCGTGTCCCGTCTGCGGTTTTTGACGGATGTGGGCCTTTCCTATCTGACGCTGACCCGAAGCGCAGGAAGTCTTTCCGGCGGTGAAAGCCAGCGGATCCGTTTGGCGACCCAGATCGGATCTTCTTTGATGGGTGTGCTGTATATTCTGGATGAACCTTCCATCGGTCTGCACCAGCGGGATAATGACAAGCTGCTTGCCACACTGAAGCACCTGCGGGATATCGGCAATACCCTGATCGTTGTGGAGCATGACGAGGATACCATGCGGGCTGCGGACTTTATTGTGGATGTGGGCCCCGGTGCCGGCAGCCGGGGCGGAGAGATCGTCGCCGCCGGCAGCTTGGAGGACATTGTTGCCTGTGAGCGATCGGTAACCGGTCAGTATCTGTCGGGATTCAAGAAGATTCCGGTGCCTTCAAGCCGCAGAGCTGGAAACGGCCAGTTCTTGAAAGTAGAGGGTGCGGAGGAGAATAACCTCAAGAATATTGATGTTTCCATCCCCCTGGGAACCCTTACCTGTGTTACCGGTGTCTCCGGCTCCGGCAAGTCCAGCCTTGTGGGGGAAGTATTGAATAAGACGCTTCTTGGCAGACTGAACCATGCCCGCACCCGCCCCGGTGCTTGCCGCCGCATTACGGGCATCGAGCATCTGGATAAGGTCATTGATATCGACCAAAGCCCCATCGGCAGAACACCCCGCAGCAATCCGGCTACCTATACCGGCCTCTTTAATGATATCCGCGATTTGTTCGCGTCTACAAATGATGCCAAAATGCGCGGCTACGGCCCCGGACGCTTCAGCTTCAATGTCAAGGGCGGCCGGTGTGAAGCCTGCTGCGGTGACGGTCTGGTGAAGATCGAAATGCATTTTCTGGCAGATGTATATGTGCCCTGTGAGGTCTGCCGCGGCGCCCGGTATAACCGGGAAACGCTGGAGGTGCAGTATAAGGGAAAGAATATTTCGCAGGTTTTGGATATGACCGCGGAAGAAGCGGTGGATTTCTTTGAGAATCTGCCAAAGATCCGCAGGAAAGCCCAGACCCTTGTGGAGGTCGGATTGGGCTATGTGAAGCTGGGGCAGTCTAGCACCACCCTTTCCGGCGGCGAAGCACAGCGCGTCAAGCTGGCGACGGAACTTGCCCGGGTATCCACCGGACGGACGATCTATGTGCTGGATGAGCCTACTACGGGACTTCATGCGGCGGATGTCCACAAGCTGATCGAGGTCCTGCAGCGGCTGGTGGATGCCGGCAACACGGTTTTGGTCATCGAGCACAACCTGGATGTGATCAAGACCGCTGACCATATCATCGATCTTGGCCCGGAGGGCGGAGACGGCGGCGGTATGGTGGTGGCATCCGGAACGCCGGAGCAGGTAGCGGCAGCAGAGGGAAGCTATACAGGCCAATATCTTAAGCCTTATTTGGAATAAAAAAGCCCTGGCCTGCGGTGCAGGCCAGGGAACATGGGATTATTTGCGGTAGAGATCAGCGGGCAGACAGTCGGAAAGCTCCAGCAGCCTGTGATCCCGTTCGCCGGCATAGTCCACATGCATCATGCTGCTGCGAACCATATTGTCGGAATTCTGACGGATGGCAAGGGTCATGGTCAGGCAGGTGCCCCGTTCGGGGGACTGCTCTATGAGGACCGTGCCGCCGTGGGCGGCTGCGGCGCTTCTGATCAAAACCATGCCCAGGCCGATGCCGTAGCGGCTGTCTTCGATTCCGGGCTCTCTGCGGAACTGGGTGTAAACATTGCTGCGCAGATTGTCCGGAATGCCGGTTCCGTTATCCTGCACGGTCAGATACAGCATATTGCCCCTGCGGGTCAGCCGGGCGTCAATCACGCCCCCCTTGGGCGCAAATTTCAGTGCGTTGGACAGAATGTTGCTGACAGCCCGTTCCAGCTTTTCGGCATCTACCAGGCAGTAGATGGATTCCTGCAGCCCGGTGTAGTTCAGCTTTGTGCCGGTGTGGGAAACCAGCGGTGCGGCGGACAGAAAAACCTCATTAAGAATGCTGCCAATATCCCGCACCTGCTGAAACGCAGCGGTATCCTGATTATAGCGGTAGGCATCAGACATGTTGCTGATGATCCGCAGCATCTGAAACAGACCCCGGTTGATGCGGGAAATCTGATCCTGCAGCTGGGGATCAGCTTCTTCGCCGGCCAGGGGAAAAAGCCGGTCTGCAACCGTCATAATACTGGTCAGCGGCTGGCGCAGCTCCTGTGCAGCAAGTGCCATCACCTGCAGCTCCGCCTGATCGTCGGACTGCTCCAAAAGAAAAACATGGATGCCGCCCACGGATGATACGGACGCACCGCAGGGGATGCCGGACAGGTTCAGCGTCAGATACAGGCAGCCGCTCTGAAATTGGGAATACTCCTGCGCACCGGTAAGCAGAATGTCCTCAATGGGACTTCCGACAGTGATCGCGTGCTTTCGGGCGGCTTCGTTTGCTCCGGTAATGATGCCGCTTTGTACGCAGAATGCCCCCCGGGGCATTAGTTCCAGCATGGCAATGGCATCGTTTATTTGTTCCATGATCTTCCTCCTCATGGCTTAGCATGTGCAAATTTCGGAAAAACTTTCATCGAGTCAATTCGACAAAATTCTCCTGCACATATTCTATCGAAAATTTGTGGAAATAGCAAGGGAAATCCACAGAAGAGGTGAAAATAATGTCGGTACACAACGGTCATCGCCAGCGGCTGCGTCAGCGCTTTCTGGAAGAAGGATTGGATCATTTTGATGAGATCCAGGTTTTGGAGCTGCTGCTCTTTTACTGCATTCCCCGTAAGAATACCAATGAAATCGCCCATGGGCTGCTGGAGCGCTTCGGCAGCGTGGCGCAGGTCATGGAAGCTCCGGTGGAGGAATTGCGGAAGGTCAGCGGTATGGGAGAGAATGCTGCGATTTTTCTTGCGATCATCAATGCGTTCGGTCGGTATTATCAGGTCAACCGGGCAGCCAATACAGAAATTTTGGATGATATTGAAAAGTGCGGAGCATATCTGGTACCGAAATTTACCGGCCGACGGAACGAAACGGTATTTTTGTTGTGTTTGGATGCCAAGTGCAAGATCCTAAGCTGCCGGGAAGTGGGTGAGGGCAGTGTGAATTCCGCGGCAGTACCCATTCGCCGTATCGTGGAGATGGCGCTGGGCGCCAATGCCACATCCGTAGTGCTGGCCCATAACCATCCCAGCGGGTTGGCAGTTCCTTCGGGAGAAGATGTGCAGACAACCAAGCGTCTGGCAACGGCAATGCGTTCTGTGGAGATCGAGCTGGTGGACCATATTGTTGTTGCGGATGGAGATTTTGTGTCGATGGTTCAGTCCGGGCTCTACATACCCAATGCAAGTTATACGGTAATTTGAAAAACGGACGGTCATTTTGAAGTGACCGTCCGTTTTTTAGATATCTACTTTGCTCAATTCTTTATTTCGATACTGAAGGGGTGTCATGCCGGTAAGTTTTTTGAAACGGCTGCAAAAGTAGGACTGGGAAGTAAACCCGCACTCCAAAGCAATTTCCGCAAGAGAGAAAACCTCTTCCAGCAGCTTTCGCTTGGCAAGTTCGATCCGCAGATCCAGAAGGTACTGATTGGGTGTCTTATGGAAGTAGGCGGTGAACAGCTTGTGAAAGTAAATGGGGCTGAGGTTAGCGACTTCGGCCAATTCCTTTAAGGATACCGGCTGCTGATAATGTGCTTGCAGATACTGCTCAGAAGCGAGAAGTGCTCTCTTATTTCCAATGACACCGCTTTGAAAGGTTCCAATACTGGAATCCAGAAGCGCAAGTGCCAATATCTGATTCAGACAGGAGGATAAAAGCAGCATCCGGGTATCAAGGTCCTCAAAATCCGTGTGCATCATCCGGTTGAATATATTGCGGTATTCGCCGGTGTCACCGATCTCCATAGCATCCGGAAGCCTGTTCAGCAGATCCTGTGCGCTGCTGTTGCCGGGCATCAGATGCAGGTAATAGCATTTGAATGGCAGCGCGCTGCAGCGGTTTTGACCCGGTTTGGCACAGATAAAATCGATGCTTCCGTGAGGGTACGCACGGTCACCTATATAGGAACAGCCGCCGAAATCGCCGAGCATGATCTCGATTTCGTAAAATTCTACCGGACGCATGGCAGTAATGTCGATATTCGGGAACTTGATACGGGAGTCAAAGATGCCGTGATCCAGCAGCTGAAATTGCGGGAGATCCAAGTCTTTCACCTCGGGAAAATAAGATATCGAAAAAATTTGGCAAAAAACTGCTATACAAACGCGCGAGAAAAGTATATTATTAAGATAGCAGAAAGCGCTGTTCCTGTCAATTAACAGATGCTAATATTTCACAATGAGGTGTTGTGCATGAAGATCACTTTTTTAGGCCAGGCTGGTCTGATGTTTGAGAAGAACGGAAAGAGGATCATGATCGACCCGTATTTATCGGACAGCGTAGGCAAGAAGAACCCGAAAAAATACCGCAGGGTGCCGGTGGATGACCGGTTTTTTCATATGGATCCCGATGTGATCATTTTTACCCACAACCATCTGGACCACTACGATCCGGAAACTGCGGAAAAACTGATCACCAAGGAAACGGCAATTACGGTACTGGCGCCCACTTCTGTGTGGAATGAAGTCCGCAAGATCGGCGGGGAGAACAATTATGTGCTCTTTGACCGGTATTTTCAGTGGACAGAGCATGGCATCCGGTTCTCTGCCGTAAAGGCTGCCCACAGTGACAGCTATGCCATTGGCGTGATCATCGATGACGGTGAGAAGAAATACTATGTTACCGGTGACACGCTGTACAGCGCGGAGATACTTGGAGATCTTCCTGAGGATATTGATGTGGTATTCCTGCCGGTCAACGGCGTGGGCAACAATATGAACATGGAAGACGGCGCCCGCTTCGCCCGGGATATTGGCGCAAAAGTTGCGGTTCCGGTACATACGGGGCTGTTTGATGACCTTTCCGCAGCAGATTTTGATTTTGAGAATAAAGTGATCCCGGAGATTTATAAGGAGATCATATTATGAAGGTAACGGATATTAAAACATTTACCGTAGACTGTTTCCGTACCAACTGGGTCTTTGTGAAGGTCTACACCGACGAAGGAATCACCGGTGTGGGCGAAGCCACGCTGGAATACAAGGAAAAGGCGCTGATCGGTGCCGTGGAGCATATCCGCGATTATCTGGTGGGCAAGAATCCACTGGATATCGAGAAGCATTTTCACGACATTTACCGGGATGCCTACTGGCGTGGCGGTGCGGTGCTGATGTCTGCTCTGTCCGCTGTGGAAATGGCACTGTGGGACATTCTGGGTAAGTATCTGGGTGTTCCGGTGTACCAGCTGCTGGGCGGCAGAGTCAATGATAAGGTGCGCATCTATGTCAATGGCTGGTTCGCCGGTGCTAAAACTCCCCGGGAATTTGGGGAAAAGGCCAAGATCGCCGTGCAGCGTGGTGTGACGGCTATGAAGTGGGATCCCTTCGGAAAGTCCTATCTGGAGATCTCCAATAAGGATCTGGATACCGCGCTGGAATGCGTAGCGGCAGTCCGGGATGCGGTGGGTAAGGATGTGGATCTGCTGATCGAAGGCCACGGACGCTTCAATGTACCCACAGGTATTAAGATCGCCCAAGAGCTGGCACAGTTCAAGCCTATGTTCTTTGAGGAACCCACTCCGCCGGACAATTTGGAAGCGCTGAAGGCTGTTCGGGACAAGTCTCCCGTGGCTATCTCCGCCGGTGAGCGGCTGTACACCATGAAGTCCTACAAGGATCTGTTTGAAATGCGGGCGGCGGACTATATCCAGCCGGATATTTCCCATGCCGGCGGCATTATGGAACTGAAGAAGATCGCCGCCGTGGCGGAGGCCTACTACATTCCCTTTGCGCCCCACAATCCCTCCGGCCCTGTGGCAAACGCAGCTACATTGCAGCTGGCGGCCTGCTGCCCCAACTTCTCCATCTTAGAGATCATGTACAGCGATGTGGATTGGCGCAAGGATGTAACCAATGAATCGCTGGAATACAAGGACGGCTATATCACAATTCCCAGCAAACCCGGCCTTGGCATTGAGATCAATGAGGAAGAATGCCTGAAGCACCCCTATCAGGTCCATACACTGCGGCACTATACCGGTGCACTGACGGATATCCGTCCGGCGAAAACCGAGTTCTATTTCTAAGGGGCGGCGCACAGATGAAGAAAACAGCACTGGTAACCGGCGCCTGCATCAATACCGGCGTTGCCATCGTGGAAAAGTTTGCGAAAGAGGGCTGGGATGTGGTTTTCACCGGCAGAGATGCGGAAAAGGTGGCGAAAGCGGAAAAAACCTACCGAAAAAAATACCCGGATGTGCGGATCTTGGGATATACCATCAACTCTCTGCTGGATGAACGCACTGTGGATGAGCGGGCAGTGAAAGAAATGTTCGATTGGCTGGATCAGCAGGGGGTCTTTGCGGAGACTCTGGTTCTGAACGCGGCGGATCAAGGCCTTAATATGAAGATCTTTGAAAATCCGCTGACGGATTTTATGCGGGTCATGAATATCAATGTGACATGGAACTTCTGCCTTTCCGAACACGCAGCGAAACGGATGAAAGAGCAGGGCGGCGGCAATATCATTTTCATGAATTCCAACACGGCCTACCGTGCGATCCCGGACAGAATTGCATATTCTGCTTCCAAGGGCGGTCAGCTGGGGCTGATGCGTGCCATGGCGCTGGATCTGGGCAAGTACAATATTCGTGTCAACGCAGTCCTTCCCGGTATGATCCGCACCGAGCGCTGGGTAAAGAATCCGGACTTTTACAAGACCGTTCCCAGCCGGTATACCCCTCTTGGGGATGTCGCCAGCGGCGAGGATGTGGCGGATGCGGTTTGGTATCTGGCAGCCTGCGCCCGCAATACCACCGGCGCGGAGCTGACTGTGGACGGCGGCAACACCATCCAGATGTATCCGATCATTCCACAAGAGTGAAAAGAGCGGGGAAACCCGCTCTTTTTTGTTTACAGAAACATCTGTTTGTGGTAAAATACTGGTATCTAAAGTATTTGGAGTGCTTATGGATCAGTTTGTATTGCGAAGTGATTACCGTCCCTCCGGCGATCAGCCGCCGGCCATTGAGGGGCTTGTAAACGGTGTCAACTGGGGCCTGCGGGAGCAGACACTGCTGGGTGTCACCGGTTCCGGCAAGACCTTTACCATGGCTTCGGTCATCGAAAAACTGAATCGCCCCACACTGGTGCTGGCTCACAATAAGACGCTGGCAGCCCAGCTGTGCTCGGAGTTCCGGGAATTCTTCCCGGACAATGCGGTGGAGTATTTTATTTCCTACTACGATTACTACCAGCCGGAAGCCTATATTGCCCATACGGATACCTATATCGAAAAGGACGCCTCTGTCAATGAGGAGATCGACCGGCTGCGCCACAGCGCGACCTCGGCGCTATTTGAGCGGCGGGATGTGATCGTGGTGTCCTCCGTCAGCTGCCTCTACGGTCTGGGCGACCCCATTGACTATAAGAGCATGGTCATTTCCCTGCGTGTCGGCAATGAGTATCCGCTGGATGCGCTGCTGCGCAAACTGGCAGAGATCCGCTATGAGCGCAACGACTTGGACTTTTCCCGTAATAAATTCCGGGTTCGTGGTGACACGGTGGAAGTGTATCCTGCTTACTGGTCCGGTCGGGCCATTCGTATCGAGTTTTTCGGGGATGAGATCGATCGCATCAGTGAGATCAATGCCGTCACCGGCATGGCAGAGCGGTATATCGACCATGTGGCCATTTATCCGGCATCCCACTATGTGGCATCCAAGGAAAAGCTGCACAGGGCCATGCTGGAGATCCAGCGGGAATGCGACGAGCAGGTTGCCTGGTTCCGTGCTCGCGATAAGCTGATCGAGGCCCAGAGAATTGCCCAGCGGACAGCCTATGATCTGGAAATGCTGACGGAGATCGGCTTCTGCAACGGCATTGAAAACTACTCCCGTGTCATTCAGGGCCGCGCGCCCGGTACACCGCCTACAACGCTGTTAGATTATTTCCCTGAGGATTTTCTCATGTTCATTGACGAAAGTCATGTGACCCTGCCCCAGACCCGTGCCATGTATGCCGGCGACCGCAGCCGCAAGGATGCGCTGGTGAACTACGGCTTCCGTCTGCCGTCGGCATATGATAACCGCCCGCTGAATTTTGAGGAGTTTGACAGCAAGATCAATCAGGTCATCTATGTATCCGCTACACCTGCCGAGTACGAGCGCACCCGCTCCGGACAGACGGTGGAGCAGGTGATCCGACCCACAGGCCTGCTGGACCCGATCGTGGAAGTACGGCCCATTGAGGGGCAGACCGATGATCTGATCGGTGAGATTAATGCCCGTACCGCAAAAAATGAGCGGGTACTGGTGACTACACTGACCAAGAAAATGGCGGAGGATCTGACGGTTTACCTGCAGAAAGCGGGAATCAAGGTTCGCTATATGCACTCAGATATCGGCGCTATGGAGCCAATGGAGATCATCCGTGATCTTCGCATGGCAAAATTTGATGTACTGGTTGGGATCAATTTGCTTCGTGAGGGTCTTGACCTGCCGGAAGTGAGCTTGGTTGCCATTCTGGATGCGGACAAGGAAGGCTTTCTCCGCTCCGAAACCAGCTTGATTCAGACTATTGGCCGCGCGGCAAGAAACGCGGAAGGCCGGGTCATTATGTACGCGGATAATATCACACCGTCCATGCGGGCGGCCATGGACGAGACTGCCCGCCGCCGCGATATCCAGAATGCTTACAACGAAGCCAACGGAATCGTGCCGAAAACGATCATTAAATCTGTCCGGGATCTGATCGAGATCTCTTCGCCCACGGCAGAACGTAAGGGCAGAAGCGGTATCAAGATGACCAAGGCGGAAAAAGAAAAGGAAATTGCCCGTCTGGAAAAGCAGATGAAAGAAGCTGCCCGCATGATGGAATACGAGTACGCTGCTGTGCTGCGTGACCAGATCATCGAGCTGCGTGGCAATGGTATCGGATAAGCAAGACCCGGTCCTTACGGAACCGGGTCTTATTCTATTTGCGCGGACAGAATTGTATGGACAAATCGCAATAAACATATGGATAATTCGAATATGCTGTTGCGCAGATTGGTTCACTATGTTAAAATTAGAACATATTTAAGGAAAGGACTGTTTCTTTATGGAATATTCGCAAATCTCTATATTGGCTCAAAGATTAAAAGAAAACATCAGCCAAGTAATCGTCGGTAAGGAAAAACAGATCGATCTGATCCTTACGGCGCTCCTTTCCGGTGGACATATTTTGCTGGAAGATGTACCTGGCACCGGTAAGACCACACTGGCAAAATCGCTGGCTAAGTCCTTAAGCTGTGCGTTTTCCCGTGTGCAGTTTACGCCGGATCTGCTGCCTGCGGACATTACCGGCATGCGGATCTATAATCAGAAGTCCGGAGAGTTCACATTTGTGCAGGGCCCTGCCTTCACAAACATATTATTGGCGGATGAAATCAACCGGGCAACGCCCAGAACCCAGTCAGCGCTCTTGGAGTGTATGGAGGAGCGGCAGATCTCCGACGGCGGTGTTACATATAAGCTCGATGACCCCTTCCTTGTGATCGCCACCCAGAATCCTGTGGAAACCCAGGGCACTTTCCCGCTGCCGGAAGCACAGCTGGACCGTTTCCTGATCAAATTGTCCCTTGGTTATCCGACAGAGGACGAGGCGCTGGCACTGATGCAGCGTTTTATTCACCGGCAGCCTCTTGCGGAGCTGGAACCTGTGGCACAGGCGCAGGAGATCCGGGAGGCAATGGCGTTGTGCACCCAATGTACCGTTAGCGACGATGTGATGCGCTATATGGCCGCTCTATGTGAGGCTGCCCGGGATACCTCCAAGGTGCGGTTGGGGCCGTCTCCCCGGGCACTACTGGCACTGATGCGCTGCTGTCAGGCTCTGGCGGCCATTCGGGGCCGGGATTATGTGATCCCGGATGATGTGAAGGAACTGGCTGTGCCGGTGTTGGCACACCGCATTGTGATGCGTGGCATTAGCTATCAGTCCGACAGTACGACCTTTGTCATGGGCCTGACAAATACGGTTGCAGTTCCCACGGAAAGTCGCCTATGAGTATTGTTAACTTTGTAGCTGCGCTGTTGGTGCTTTATCTGCTGTGGGGCTTGACGCTGAAGAGAAGCATCAAAAGCCTGAGCTGTTCCCGCACCCTTTCCTGTGAAGCTGCCTTTGAAGGGGAGGAAGGGGAACTTGTTGAGGTAGTTCGCAATGACCGTCCGTATGTGATTCCTTGGCTGCGAATTGAGAGTGATTTTTCGCCTAATATACAATTGGGAAAGCAGGAGAATCTGCATGTAGGCGACCGCAGATATTATTGCAGCAGCTTTACCTTGATGCCTTATCAGCAGATCCGTCGCCGCCACCGTGTGAAATTTTTGCGCCGGGGCAGCTATGATCTGGGAAACGCGACCTTAACGGTTGGCGACCTTTTGGATGTGAAACAGTATTGGAGAAAGCAGAGAACCAATACCAAGGTGCTGGTATATCCCCATCTTCTGGATAAAGAGGATCTTCCGTTTCCGGTATCTTTGATTCTGGGGGAACTGGTTCGGCGGCAGCAGCTTTTGACGGATCCTTTTTTGATCCGTGGAATCCGGGCGTATCAGCCCGGCGATCCGATCCGGGATATTCATTGGCCCGCAACTGCCCGCAGCGGCGAGGTGCAGGTCCGTGTTCACGACCATTCTGCCCGTGCAAAGCTTCTGGTCGTCCTAAATGCACAGAAGGAAGACGGACAGTGGGGCAATGTGATCCTAAAGGAACACGAGGCTCCCCTGGAGGAGGGAATTCGGCTTGCGGCCAGTATCTGTGTACACGCACTCCGTTCGGGATTGCCTGCCGGCTTTGCAGCGAATTTGCCGCTGGACGAAGAAAGAAACAGCACAATCCTGCTGCCAGTGGAAGGAACTGCCCATGAGGAAGAACTGTTGGCTGCTTTTGCACGCCTGAATTTGCGTTGCACAGAGAAATTTTTGATGTTTTTGGATTCCTTGGTAACCTATACCGGCTTGGATATTCTGCTGATTTCTCAGTATGACAGTGACGGCCTTCAGGAAGGGATCCGAAAACTGCGCCAAAACGGCAATCAAGTGACTCTCCATGTGTTAGAAGGAGGGATCGGATGAAACCAGGTTACCGTAATTTTCTGCAGAAGACACAGATATTTCTGATTCTGGCGCTGGGGACTGTCCCGATTCCAATGATTTTTTTCGGTATGTTTGCCGAGCAGCTGCTGCCGTATGCGTGGGTGCTTCTGGCGCTGTACGTGCTTCTGGCGCTTCTCAGTCTGAAGGTACCCGGCAGGCTGCGAATTGCGTATGGCATTGTGGGAATGATCTTGATGATGATCCCGGGTCTGTTTGTTCCGGTAAAACCCTTGGGGACCAGAGAGGTAGTTCTGGCGATTTCGGCGTTCTACGGTGTTTTGCTGCTGGTGAGCCTGCAGGTCGCCGGCTGGCCATTGGATCAGGAGCTGCCTGTGCAATATGTGGGATACTGTTTGGTGCCACATTTGCTGGGTCAGTTTATCGTTACCTTTGATTCTGTAAGGGAAGCAGTTTGGAGTCAAATTGCTCCGTGGATGACTGGGGCGCTATTCCTCTTCTTGGGACTTGCCATGCTGTCCATGAACCGCACCAGTGTCAATGAAGCTACCGGTAAACGGCAGGGGATATCTGCTGCCGTCCGTGGGAAAAATATATTGCTGACGCTGGCCTTGTTTGGTGTTGCGCTGCTGACTTCACTGATCCCTTCCGTTTTGAGCGATGTCCTATCGGTTGTGGGCTGGATATCGGACTTGACGGGAAAACTCTTCTTCCTGTTTGATCCGGAGCTGAATCTGGATGCGACGCTCCCGCTTGAAAGCACGACCGCAACCACAATGGGAGAAATGAGCCACATTCCTACGAAGCCGGGCAACCCTGTAGCGGCTAACATTACCTTCATCGTGATGATGGCCATAGCGGTCATTGTTTTGATCCCGCTTGTTGTCTTGGCGCTGATTCGAATTTGGAAAGCACTGAGAAGATTGGGGCGTGGATTCTGGCGGTGGTTCCAAGGAATGCTTTCCAATGCGTCTGAAGAATACTATGAGGACGAGATCACGGATACCCGGGAGGAAATTGAAGCGGAGGCAACCAAAAGAAAGCGCAGCGAACGATTCAGATCTGCCTTTGTAAACGAGCAGAAAATGACGGCAGAGCAGCGGATCCGTCATCGTTACCGGCGGCTTGCGGCAAAGCATCAGGAGTGGCGAGCGGGAAATACAGCCAGAGAAAATCTCCCTGAGCAGGCTGCAGAGCTTTATGAGCGTGCCCGGTACAGCAATCATCCCATATCCGAAGAGGATGCCGCACAGTTTAAATCCGAAACAAAGGGAATATAGTCAAAAAGAACCCCCGGAACTTCGGTTCCGGGGGTTATTACTATTTAGGGGAGAGGATTACTCCTGAGCAGCGCGGCGGGCAGCCAGATCCTCAGTCATCTGAGCCAGAGTCTTCTTGTCGATGTTGTAAATGAGTGCAACGCCGACAAACTGGCAAATTGCGCTGAAGGTATACAGACCTGCAACCAGCCAGCACAGTCTGCCTGCGGTCTCAGCAGACTGACCGATGGTACCCAGAGAAGAAACATAGCCGATCAGGGGAGTGCCCATGATGGCAATGACGGCTGCGGGGCCAACGCCCTGAGCCAGTTTACGGAAGAAGGAGTGCAGGGCGTAAACAACGCTTTCCTCTCTCTTGCCGAACTTCCATTCCTGGTAATCGATGGCATCACCCATCATAGCCCAAGATACGCAGTTATAGAAGCCCATGCCGAGGCCGAAGAAGATCAGGCCGACCATGTAAACGATGAGCTGAATGTTCTTGGGGCACAGGGGGAAGCAGCAAAGGATGGCGCCGCCGATCAGACCGGCGACAGAGCCAACGGAAGCAACTTCTTTCTTACCGAACTTCTTAACGAGCTTGGTAGCAAAGGGCATAAAGATGAACATAGGCAGGAAGCCGACCATCATAACCAGACCGGACAGGGAAGCCTGACCGAAGTGGGTAGCGAACATAATGGTATTTGCGGTGCCGGCAGACTGCATGCCCAGGAACATACCCATAGCTGCGATGGTGCAGCCAACAGCGGGACGGTTCTTCATAAAGGTGCCGAAGGACTTGATCAGGTTGACCTTCTCGCCACCCTCCTGGTTAAGCTGTGCATACTCGTTGCCGCGGATAGTGATGTTCTTGCTCATCAGCATGAAGAAGACGAAGCCGATAACGCCCATGATCAGGGCTGCCCAGAATACCTTCTCGCCCAGCAGGACTTCGATCTGGCCGCCGGTCAGGGGGCTGTGGACCTTATCGCCAGCCTGATAAGCTTCGCCGGTCAGGGGGTTCTTGAGGAAGTTCTCGGGAGCAAATGCGCTCTCAGCGCCTGCAGGGATCTCGATCTTATCCAGGAACCAAGTGGGGTTCTGGGGATCAAAAGTAACCTTGTTCCAGATCAGCATGGGCAGAATGATGCCGGGCAGCATGCCGCCGACAGCACCGCCGATGGAACGGAAAACGGACAGCTGTGCTCTCTCGCCAGCGTCTTCAGTAACGATGTTGAGCATGGTGCCGTAGGGAACATTTGCCATGGTGTAAGCAGCATCCCAAATGATGTAGCCCAGAACGAAGAGAATTGCCTTAACAACGGTGCTGGCATTGGGGAAGGGCAGGAATACTGCAGCGCCGCCAACCAGAAGGCCGATAGCACCGATCAGGATGTAGGTCTTGTACTTGCCGAGCTTGTACTTTCTTCTGTCGCTGTCGATGAGGGAGCCGATCAGGGGGTCGTTGATCGCATCCCATGCCTGCACAAGAAGCAGCAGGATGGAGAACAGACCGGTCTCCATGAACATGTAAACGAGCCAGAAGGTCTGCACAGTGCCTTTAAGGCCAAAGCTCATGTTGCAACCAAGGTCGCCGGCTGCGTAGGCAAGTTTGTCACGAATGCCAAACTTGCGGTAACCCTTGGAATCCAAGGTAACGGGTTTTTTTGCCATTATTACTTCCTCCTTATTTTTGTGGGTAGGCATACCCACATCAATCTTACACTATTATAGTTCATGAACGAATTGTAAACTAGGGACAAAATGACACTTTTGTGACACGAGGTGCAGATTTCTGCACCTGTTTTTTTGGAGAGAATGAACAAAAGAGTTGAAAAGTTTCTTATTTCTGTTATAATAATGATAAAAGAGTGGATTGGAGGGGAAAATATGTACAAATTATGCAAGACAGAGCAATCCGCGGCCCGGCAGAGACAGCTGGAGGAGGGACTGCTGACAGTAATGCTGACAAGACGCTATGACGAGATCTCAGTCAGTGACCTCTGTGATGACCTTGCAATTCCCAGAAAATCCTTCTACCGGTATTTTTCAAGCAAGGACGGTGCGCTTCATGCGCTGATCGATCATACCCTGATGGGGTTCGAGGGCTTTACAATTCTGTACCGACAGGGAACGAGACGGACACTCCAGGGCGAGCTGGAAGGCTTTTTTCAGTTCTGGGTGCAGCACAAAGCGCTGCTGGACGCGCTGGCGCGCAGCGGTATGAGCGGTGTTCTGATCGAGAGAGCGATTTCCCATGCACTGTCTGAGACAGTGATGCCGTCCCGGTTTTTGCCCAAAGACAGTAAGGAAATGCAGAAACAAATTACCATGTTTGGTGTCTGCGGTCTGATGTCCATGGTGCTGACTTGGCATCATGACGGCTATCCTCAGACCGCTTCCCAAATGGCCCGGATCGCGACGCGGCTGCTGGAACAGCCCCTGTTTCCCAATGCCGACAGCTTTCTTTGAAATCGGCCCACCCTTTGGCGTTTTGCGCAAATGGGTGGGTTTCTTTTTGTAAAGGTGTGTCACAGTTGTCGCGTTTTGCCGCTTCCCATTGAAATGGCAGTGGGATAAAATATAAAATAGAGGGACGGTGGTCCTCTGAAGATTTTGATTTACAAGGAGTTCGAGCAATATGGCTGAGTTTGTAAAACTGTCCGCTTCCGGCCTTACCAAGCTGCGGGATGTGGACGAGCGTCTGGTTTCTTATAATGTGGAGATGACCGAGGTCACCGGCGGTACCTTCTGGAAAGCATACACCGAAGCACAGGTGGATGGCACAGAGGAATTTCCTGTGATCAAGGATTGGTCCAATATGGGCAATCTTCAGCAGTGGTATGATCCTATCGATACCACAAATCCTCGCCTGATCAAGCTGGCAAAGGATCTGGGTGCCGCGTGGGTCCGCGTTTCCGGCACATGGGCGAACAAGACCTACTACGACTTCGAGAATAAGTATAACGGCGAGGTTCCCGAGGGCTTCCAGAATGTACTGACCAAACAGCAGTGGCTGAATCTGCTGGATTTTGTAAAAGCCATCGGCGGCAAGCTGCTGGTTTCCATCGCGAACTGCCCCGGCATCCATGCTGCGGACGAGCCCATGCCCTTTGAACAGGCGGATCTGATCTTCCGCACTTCCAAGGAATACGGAGTGCCTATCAGTGCTGCGGAATTTACCAATGAACCCAACCTCATCGCCCTGTCCGGCCTGCCCAAGGGCTACACCGCTGCGGACCACGCAAGAGACCATGACCTGTTTGGCGCATGGCTTAAGGAGAATTATCCCGAGTGCCTGTTTGTAGGCCCCTGTACCGTGGGTGATATCAATCTGTTTGGCTCCCTGCAGGGCGCAGGCGGCGGTATGGCTGCCGGTTTTGAAATGGTCACCACCGAGCAGCTTCTGGGCGACTACAAGTCTCCGATGGATGTATTCAGCTATCATTACTACAATGGCGTTTCCGAGCGTGGTGCTGCCATGGGTGGCCATTGGCCGGTGGAGGCATGCCTTAGTGAGCAGTATCTGGCGGTCGCCGCGGATTGCGCCCGGCAGTATGTTGCCCGCCGTGACCGTTATGTACCCGGCGGCCAGATGTGGGTCACCGAATCCGGCGACGCCGGATGTGGCGGTAACACATGGGCATCTACCTACATGGATGTTCCCCGTACTCTCAATGAGCTGGGCGAGTTCTGCACCGTAACGGATGGCGTGATCTTCCACAATACGCTGGCATCCTCTGACTACGGCTTCCTGAAGCATGGCACATTTGACCCCCGTCCCAACTATTTTGCCGTTCTTCTGTGGAACCGGCTGATGGGTAAGACCGTCTATGCTTCCGGTGAAGAGATCCGCGAGGGTGCCCATGTCTATGCTCACTCCCGTAAGGACGGCAAGGAGGGTGTTGTTTATCTGATCATCAACAACTCCAAGGAAGCGACCAAGGTTGAGCTGCCCAAGGAAGCAGAAGTTTATGCGCTGACCGGCAACGGTAAGCTGCGCAGCCGTACGATGCTTTTAAACGGCCGCGAACTGGTACTGGGCGAAAATGACGAGCTGCCCTGCCTGTGCGGCGAAAAGATCGCTGCGGGCACTGTGGAAGTTGCTCCCGGTGGATGTACGTTCTTTGTTCTGTAATAAAACAGATTCTGCTGCCGGTTCTGCGCCGGCAGCAGTTTTTTGCAAAGAAAGCGCGCTGCTTTGATTGGAAGCAGCGCGCTTGCGTTTTTTAGTTTGCGGCATTATCGCGCAGGGAATCCAAAACACCGTCCACAGGGAAGAAGGCGCTATAGGTCGAAGGATTGCTGAGCATCTGGCTTCCGGTGACGAGGAGCCTGCTCTGCAGAATATAATTGGGGGCAACTGTTCCCGTGGTATCGAAGCCAAGGAAATAGCGGAAGCCTGCATTGTGCAGAACATTGAACTTGCTGCCGGTGTACTCTTCGATCTGGCTGTTCTGGGCAAAGACCAGAATGTTGGTAGAACCGAAAATAGGCGTGATCTCAGAAGCCCAGGAGCGCAGATCTGCCTGGATCTCGCCGGCACTGATGGTGCCGTAGGCATTGTTGCCGTAGGTGTAACAGGCCAGCTCGTAGCCGTCGGCTCGGAGGGCCTCCACCAGCTCTGTGGCACCGGCGACCTGCTCGTTATAGTATGCTTCACCCTTGCTGGCTTTGACGCCTGCGTTGATGCGGTAACCGAAGATGCCGTCATAACCGGAAGGGGCGAGAATAGCCTTGGCACCGCGGTAGGAGAAGTCGGGATGACCCGCAATAAAATCATTCAAAATGGGGACAAGGTCATAAGCGCCCTGTACCGTGTTGCCCTGGCTGTCCACCATTTCACAGGTGATCTTGCCATCCTCACCGACCAGCATGCGGCTGGCGAAGCCTGCGCCGTCCTTATCGGCAAAACCGTCGCCATTGCCGTCTATCATATAGGTGTAGTAGTTGACATTGGTCTGCACCAGCAGCAGCGGCTTTTTGCCCACAGGCAGCCGCAGCTCTTTGGCAGAGCAAATATCGCCGTCTGGCTCTTCACCGGGTCCGGCAGCATAGGAAAAATCATCCAAACTAACTAAAATATAGCCATTCTCATAAAGCTGCTGTAGGATCCCCTGGAATTCGTCAGTGGTGACGAAGTTTTTCTTATAGGCAGCACCGTAGGCGGCATTTGTGAATGCTCTGGCAGGATCGGCGATCAGCGTGTGGAAGGAAAGGGCCTTGATCTGCGCAGGATCCGACCAGGTGACCATGTTGGCGTCCGCTGCCAGGTACTCATCCCTTTTTGCTGCCAGTGCAGGATAGGAGGTCATGTCGCCTTTGAATGTGCCCAAAAGATCTGCAGCGCCCTTATAGTCGTAATCCGCAGCCAAAAGGGCAGCCTCTGCCAACAGCTGCTGCATTTCTGCTTCATAGGGGTCTGCGGTGGGTGCTGTGGAAGTGGATTCCGGAGGCGTGGTTTCACTGGGATCCGGCCGCCGGGCGAGGGCACCTGCGATAAAAATGATGATCAGGATTGCGGTTATGATCAGAATGATGGTGGGGAGGTACGCTTCTTTGATAATTTCCCATGTGGTTTTGCGGCGTCTGCGCGGATTTTGCGGACGATGCGTGTTTTCTTCCATAACGATCCCTACCTTTCTTTTTTGTTATTATACAGTGAATTGGTAATAATTGCAAGTTTTTCCCGTAAAAAGCAAGAAATTGTAAGGTTGTCAAGTCACAAAAAATGTGCTATCATCAAACGCGAAGGAGGCGAGCGCTATGGCGTTGATCAGTATTCTGGGATCCTGCGCGGGCACGGAGCCTATGCAGGGGCGTATGCACACTTCGTGGGCACTTTCGGTTGCGGACAGACTGTATTTTTTCGATGCAGGTGAGGGCTGCTCCTGGACGGCGCACCTATCGGGACTGGATCTTTTGCAGACCCGTGCCATTTTTATTTCCCATGTGCATCACGACCATGTGGCGGGTTTGGCAGGTCTTATGGAGAATATCCGGGCAGTGGCATGGATCTGCAGGGAGCCGTTGGCAACGGATGATCTTCGGATTTACATACCGGAATTGGAGGTCTGGGAGAATGTACATCAGTTTCTGAAGTACACCACCAGCGGCCATACGACGAAGTATACCATTACTGCCGAAATGCCGGAGCTGGGTACATTTTACGATGACGGATTTATTAAGGTATCTGCCTTTGAAACGCTGCATTTGGCAAAAGCAGAGGATGGCCGCTGCCGCAGCTTTGCTTACCGGATCGAGGCGGAGGGGAAAACGATCGTATTTTCCGGAGATATCCGGGAACTGTCGGAATTGACCCCGGCAATCGGAAGCGGATGCGATATTCTGCTGTGCGAAACAGGACACCACAGTGTAAAAGCGGTCTGTGACTTTGCGGAAAGCTTGCCGGTGAAGAAACTGGCATTTGTTCATAACGGCCGCGAGATCCTGTATGGTAAACCGTCTGTGAAGGAAGCAATCGATGCCTGCGGCATTCCGGCGATTGTTTCAGAAGATGGAATGCAGATCGAAGTATAGAAGTTGCTTTTGCCAAAATATTTAAGATAAATACCCTAAGTGTTTAAGCTTTTTTTAAGCTGGTTGACCCCGGAGAAAATCGTGGTATATTTAAGATAATTCGAATATACATTGTTACCCAAACAGGACGATCTTTCACCGGAGGGATATTATGATCATTGAGATGTTTAACGGATGGTACTTTTTCTGGCTTCTGCTGGCCTCGGGCGCCATCCTTGCGCTCTATTTTGCTCTAAGAAATGCAGGCAGAAAGGTTCAGAAAACGGTTTTGTTCGGTTTTTTGGCGTTTGGTCTGCTGCTGCATTTTTTGAAAGTGTACATTCCGCCGTATTCTGTAGATGAAGCTAGACTGCTGCGGGATTCCTGGTTCGTGAATATTTGTGCAGGCAATATCGCTGTGTTTCCGTTTTTGTTCTTTACAAAGAATAAATATGCCAAGGACTACATGTTCTATATCGGCGTTTTGAGCGGATTGATTGCGCTGTTTTATCCTCAGGAGCCCATGGCCAAGGCTGACCAGTTGGCGGACTTTTGGGATATTGTAAGATTTTATTATCATCATTGGATGCTTCTTGCGGTTCCACTGCTGATGGTTCTTTTCGGTCATCATGAACTGTCCTACAAGCGGATCCTCGCTGCGCCGATCGGCCTGCTTCTGCTGATGCTATTCATCATGTTGAATCAGATATTCCAGAGCGAATTGGGGTTTATTCCCCTAAGAAGCGAGGATATGTTCCATATCAATTACAAGAATACCTCCTATATCTGGGGGCCGGGAACAAACGATGCCATCGGCACATTCCTGTCCTGGTTCTGCCCGGATTTCTTTAAGGTGATCCCTGTGGGCGCATATGCGGGACAGGAAAAATACTGGCCCTGGTTTTGGATGATCTTCCCGGTGTTCATCCTGGTAACACCGCTTTCCTTTGGCTTGTCGATGATCTTTGACAACCGGGCGTTTTCGAAAGACGTGAAAAGACTGTCTCAAAAACTGCGCAGATCGAAAGAAACGACTGCTTGACCGACGGCTGTGTAAATCTGCTCAGCAAATGTCATAGCAATAAAAAGCCACCCCGAAGGGTGGCTTTTTTGTTGCGAAAGAGTGACTAAAAGTAGTGAAAGTAGGGAAAAGAACGACAAAAAGCACACTAAAATCAATCAAAACAGCTTTCTCAAATTAAGTTGCTCTTTATCTCCTGTGTATCCACAACAACGATAAAATTTATGTGCTTCAACACGTGCCATTCCCGATGCAAGACGTATTCCGGCTGCACCGGTGGCGAATGCCCATTCTTCTGCGCTTTTCAGTAATGCCCGACCGATTCCTTGATGCCTGTAGTTTGACGATACAGCGATTCCCATAATGTTTTTCATATGAGGAGCGTAGATCAAATCATAATCATTGATGTGAATATATCCAACTACGATGCCTTCAGAAACAGCAACATATATCTTGTCGGTTTCACGTTTGAAAAGAAGGCTAAGTTTCTTTTTCGTCTCATTTACGGGATATTCGTATCCCATTTCCAAACGATTCAGCTCATAAATTGCAGATGCATCGGAAACAGTTGCTTCCCGAATAATATAATTCATCTTGCATTCTCCTTTGCGGTGTTGATGGAGGAAATGAGCATAACACGGATACTTGTACAAGCTGAATCGAATTCTTTGTATTGTTCTTCGGAAATGTAGCTCGTTTTATAAAGAAGCTCCAGCCAATATCCGGTTTCGTTGGCTTCTTTGAGTGCAATTTGAAGTTTGGCGATAAAATCTGCCTTACTGTGGGCGTACTGCGCTTCTCGGATATTTGCACCGATGGAAGTACCGCTTCTGCCGATTTGGTTAGAAATGATGGACTCTCGTTTTTCTTTCAGTTGTTTTACGAGGTTAATAATGGATACTGCGAAATCCATAGATTGCGTTCTTAACTTACTTTCAGACATAGTAACACCTCCAGTTCTAGTGTATTATACCATAAATGTTTGCCATAAGCAACTTTAGTGAGGTTTGGCTACGCCAAGTGAAGCTGCGGCGTTGCCGCTGTGAAGTATCGTGCTTACGCACGATGTGAAATTAAGTGCGCCAAAACACTTGCGAAGCAAACTTCACTACGAAGTAACTTCACTGCGTCAGCGACTTCACGCGCCGATAGGCGCACTTAGTTCGGAAAAGACCACATTTGCCTAGTAGACAAATGTGGTCTTTTCCGTGGTGGACCTGATCGGATTCGAACCGACGACCCCTACAATGCGAATGTAATGCGCTCCCAGCTGCGCTACAGGCCCAAATATGAGTAGGGGGGACGAGGCTCATTATATGCCTTTTTCCGGTTGTTGTCAAGGGTTTTCCCCGGCGGCGGAAATTGCGAAATTTCTCTTTCCTTTTTGCGTTTTTTGTGGTATGATGTGGTAAGTTTTGAGTAAAGGAGCTTATTATGCCGACCATCGCTGAAATTTTGTCCCAGGAATTGGGACAGAAATTGCAATACATTGAAAACGTGATCGCCCTCATTGACGAGGGCAACACCATCCCCTTTATCGCCCGTTACCGCAAGGAAATGCACGGCGCTATGGATGATACTGTTCTGCGTACTCTGGAGACCCGACTGCAGTATCTGCGCAATTTGCAGGAACGCCGGGAAGAGGTGAAAAACGCCATTGAAAACCAGGGCAAACTGACAGAGGAACTGGCTGCTGCCATCGATACCGCTGTGACGCTGGCGGAGGTGGAGGACCTGTACCGGCCCTATAAGCAAAAGCGCCGCACCCGGGGCTCCATGGCCCGGGAGAAGGGGCTGGAGCCCCTGGCCGGGGCCATTTTTGCCCAGGACGGAACCAGCCCGGAGGTG
>JAZNGJ010000139.1:0-126151 GCA_045576415.1 Faecousia sp.
AGCGCGGTACAGCTCGTTCATCCGGTCACAAAACTGTCGGATATCCATTTCATGATAAGGCGAGTACATACGAATGATATCATCAAGGGGGATGCATTCCAGGATATCCAGAAATGACATAGCGGTTTCCCACTGGTAATATGCCAGTGCCCAACCCGCCCAGTATTCCGGGCTTCTGTCAGCCGAGTACCTGGGTTGCTGCTCCTCTACCTGATGCTGGGTCAACTCCAAAACCCGGTATGCCAGCTCTACGCCGGACATTCCAACGGTTACGCTAAACTCGCCCTTTTCAAACCGCTTTGCCAAGCCGGAGTTCATAAACAAATCAAAAAAGTTGCAGGGATCATAGCCAAGGTCGTAGGTGGCAAAGTCCAGCATTCGGCCCAAATTGTTACGGGCCTTTTCCAAATAAACCTTATGATAAGCGCGGATCATTTGGCTTCATCTCCTCATCCATGATCTGCATGATGTACAGATCCCCACGCTGGCGCTTAAAGCGTTCTACATCAAAGTACTGCCGCCGAGCCTTTTGATCTCTGGCTTGCTGTCTTGCATACCAGTCCTCGCGTTCTGCAACTTCGGCACCGATAAAGCGGATCCGGTCAAATGCCTTTTTGCTCTTCAGCACGAACTGCTGACCCAACTTGCCCAGGTGCATAGCATTGTTCAGCTGTCGGTAGGAAATGGTGCCGTTGATAAAGTCCTGAGCAAAGGAGAAATAGCTGTCGTCTGCCCGGTATCCAATAATGGCATCATAGTCTTTATAATCAACAGCAAAGTTCTTCAGGATGTACTCCTTTGCTTCCAGAGCAAGTGCGGAGGGCACATCAAACTCCCGGTTTTCCAACAGCACTGCCAGCCAGTGCAGAATGCAGTATTGCGGATCGTTCAAATCTAAAATGCGCAGGCCATCGCAATCCAATTCATAGCAGTTGGCATAGCCGTCCTTATCGTGGGACACACCCCATTCCTTTGCCATCTCCAAACTGTCGGAGCAGTAAAACCCCAGGCCGTAGTCGTTATATCGCTTTCCCTGGCCGAAGACAGGCTTCTCAATAATACGGCAGGAACCGTGATAGAGTTTTCTTACCATAGGTATCATCTCCTTTCTGCTACATATTATACTCCCAAAGGAGTATAATAGTCAAGAGCAATTCAATATATTTTTATGATATAAAAGTCCGCGTCGGGTGCGAAAGCACTATCCAGCTTGCGAAAGCCGTAAATCCCGCCATGTGCGCCGCCTAAGAGACGGGTTGTGTACCGTGGAATACGGCTTTGTGCTGGAAGACCTGCTAACCGCCTGCGAGCGTACTGCTGACCACTGCTCTAATGTGGCTGTGGAAATGCTGCAGGTTGCAGAGGGCAAACTGGAAGCACACGAATACTTAAATGCCCTGAAGGCTGGAGAACTTCGTGAGTCTGCTGCTTTTGCAGAACAGTTCGCCCGCTACAAGGCGCAGTACGCCTTCCCGGAAGAACAGTAACTATATTTGATTGGCCGCATCCGTGAAGATCTGCGCCCGGACATTTCCCAGTGGCACACTTTCAACAACGACAACAAAGATTATGGCGTGTACTCCCGTATGATCGAGGACGAGGGTGGCGCAGATATTATCTACTCTGCCACCAGCTGGCCCGGTCATATGGCCTTCATCGACCCCGACCTGCCCGAGCACCAGGGTATGAACGGCACCCTGGAGGAGTTCTGCCAGATCAAGTCCGGCATCGTTACCCCTTCTTTGATCACCGTTTGCGAGGATTCTCTGAGTATGCAGATCGGCAAGGCCGGCGACCTGTGGGCAGTACCTCCTTAGGCTGCCACCATCGGACCTTACGATATCGTCAATGCCAAGGAGCGCTTTGTGGTCCACGACGGTGTGGACGGCAGCGGTCACGGCTGGCAGAAGATGATCTCCCGTATGGAGCTGTACGGGGAAATCAGCAAGGATTGCCCCTCCTCCATCGCAAGACTGGGCAAGGGCACCTGCTATGTGTCCGAGGCAATGGCCAAGCCCTTCTCGCACTGGTTCTACGGTATGCAACCCAAGGATCTGTAAGCATACTTCCCCACCCAAAAGGGGCAATGAATGGGAATAATTTTGCTGATAAAGACCAATCAAATTTATTCTCAAAAGTACAAATTTGATTATTCTCTAACCCAACAAAAAATGTCTTCTGCGTTTGTTCGCAGAAGGCATTTTTTATTTCTTGCAAAAGACATCTGCGCCATTAAAAAACGAATTTAATTCGTTGTCCATCCTATTGAACGCGCTGTCATTTTGCGATATAATGCCTCTAAAAAGGGCAACGCAGATCGGAGGAATGCATCCGTATGAACCACAAGAAAATCGCCCAACTTGCCAACGTATCCGCTTCCACAGTTTCCAAAGCACTTTCCGGAAGCTCTGAGATTAAGCGGGAAACTGCGGAAAAGATTCGCCGGATTGCAATCGATACAGGATATTTTAAGGAAAAGAGTAAGCGGAAGCGGGAATATGCCAACGACGCTTCCTTTTTAATTGCTGTGATTGTACCTGAAATTATGGGTTTTCATTACGCAACCATCGTTACCTGCATCAAAAATCACGTAGAAAGCAAAGGTGGGCATATCGCTATATATATCAGTGACTTTGACCCCCAAAAAGGCACTGAGCTTTTGGAGAGTATCATTTTGCACGGCGGAACCGATGGTGTGATCATGTTTTCCAAGCCCACACTATCCTTCAAGCCAAACATTCCCATTGTGTGCTGCTGCAACGCTGTTGATTGCGGCTGCGACACGATCTACTGCGACAGCCGCGCTGTGATTGAGGATGCTGTGGGGTATTTATCAGAATTAGGCCATACCAAAATCGGTTATGTCGGCGAACCGCATACTGCCGCCGCGGCTATGTACTTTGAAGATGCCGTGAAGCAAAACGGTCTTGTGTATGAGAAAGAATACACCTATATCATCAACGCGCGATTTGAGCAGATCGGGCATATGGCTGCCCTCGAAATTCTAAAACAGAAAAACAGGCCAACCGCTGTGGTTGCCGCATATGACGAGGTTGCACTTGGACTCATATCCACCCTCTTCCACAATGGAATTCGGGTGCCGGAGGACCTGTCTGTTATGGGTATCAACAACATTCCCTCCGGGGCACATGCACAGATCCCGCTGACCTCTGTGGATACCTTTTCTGAAGAACAATATAAGACCGCCGTGGATCTTTTGTTTTATAAAATATCTACAGAGAGCCAAACAGTCCGCAACATTACCATTGAGCCTCAAATTGTTGAGCGTGAAACTACAAAACCCCGATAGGAACATTGTTATGAATCTGAAAAACAACGCAAAGGATCGCCTCTGTTATATACTGGAGGAAACCTTCAATTACTTGATTACGATCCTTCTCTCCGGCTCATATCTGGCCAAAGTCACCTCCACCCTTGGATTTTCCGATGGGTTGACCGCCATACTCTCCACCATCAACACCTTGGGCTGTAGTATGCAGCTTTTGTCTGTGGCATTCTTTCGAAAAGGAACATACAAACGGCGTATCACCGGTATGTTCATGCTGAGTCAACTGCTGTTTACACTGCTTTACATAGTGCCGTTTGTTCAAATACCCCACAACCTGCGGACTGTCCTGTTTATCGCCTTTATACTCCTGGGTCAGATCCTTTTAAACGCAGTACTGACTCCGCGCACCAATTGGTATATGTCCTTTGTGGATAACGGAGAACGGGGCATTTTTACCGCAAGAAAAGAAGCGTTTTCTTTGGTTTTCGGCATTGCGTTCCAATTTGGTATGAGCGCTATGATCGATTATTATGAGGCGAAGGGGAACATCCGGGTATCTCTGGCTATCTGCGCTCTGGTGATTTTTCTTCTCTCTGCAGGCCATACTTTGTCGCTGTTTTTTACCGAAGACAAGAAGATACCCAAAAACAAACAGCCTCTTTTGCAACAAATCAAATCTGTCTTTACCCGTAAGGAAACTCGTTCACTCCTTGTATTGAGCATTTTATGGGCCATATGCCACAGTGTCGCAATCCCTTTTTACGGAACGTATACCATCAAGGAACTGGGCTTCAGCATGTCCTATGTTGCATTTCTTTCCTTGCTGTCTGCTGTGTCCCGCATTCTGGCCTCTATGGTCCTAGGAAAATACGCTGACAAATATTCCTTCGCAAAGATGCTTCGGCTATGCTACTGCATTATTGCTTTGGGCTTTGCCGTGGCTGCTTTTGTTCGACCGGCCAATGGGCACATCCTATACGCAGTCTACAGTATGCTCAATGCAATGGCCATGGGCGGTATCAACAGTGGGGAGATCAATCTGATTTATGACTATGTGGCACCGGCCCAGCGGACCGCCGCGCTTTCGGTCAGGAACACCGTTTACGGAGTCACTGGTTTTCTGACAGTGACAGCGATATCACCGCTCCTTACCCACATACAAAACGCCGACAACCGGTTCTGCGGTATTCCGGTCTATGGGCAGCAGGTACTGTCTGTAATTGCCTGCTTTGCCTGTGTCTTGACAGCATTTTATGTACATACGGTTGTTGGGAAAATGCGGCTTAACACAGAAACCGGCGAGAGAGTATGATTTTTCTCCTTTACAAAACGAACCAGCCGTTCTACTTTCCCCTTGGTAAATGGATGCCGGGGCTTGCACAGCTTCGTCTGGAATCCTACTGTTTTCATAAAAACTTCGTAATCCTTCTGCCAGACCGGATGTCCCTCGAAGTCTCGGTGGAGGACAACACTTTTCATATTGTCTGTCAGAATATATTTGGGAATCCCCATGTAACCAAATGCGTGGATCATGCCAATGAACAGATTCTCCTGCTTGGCATTGGGAAAGAACTCTACATACCGCTGACCGCAGTGGTGGCAGACCATAGCGAAGCAAGCTGCAGTGTATTCCGTTCCGTCATAGTCCAGAACGTTAGTAAAACCCCAGTCCATTTGATAGGATTCTCCTGGCGCAGTTGTGAACCGACGGCCACGGTTGCCCTGCGGGGCTACCGGCTGGCGCTTTGCCGGCACAAGGTGTTTATTGGCCTTGATGTACCGCTTGACGGTGCTGAGACTGCCCTCGAATCCAAACTCACGGAGTCTGTCCAGGCACACCGCCGAATTGGTGATACCCTGGCGAAGCAGCTTGTCCAGGTATGCTGAATATCCACTGAGAACAGTGGTCTGCTGCTTCTG
Source organism: Faecousia sp. (assembly GCA_045576415.1). Taxonomy (GTDB): domain Bacteria; phylum Bacillota; class Clostridia; order Oscillospirales; family Oscillospiraceae; genus Faecousia. The sequence goes on from JAZNGJ010000139.1 coordinate 5,210, forward strand.
GCCTACAAGGCCGTGGGCCTTCTGGTTGAAGTTATTTGCTTTAAGCCGTCTGAGTTTCGCCCGGGATATGCCGGTTCGCCGCTCCAGTTCGGCCAGATTGATCCGTTCTAGGGCGAAATTATCGCCCTGCTCGGACTTCATTTCCTCTATGGCTTGTGCTATAATAGGTTTCAAGCCATTACTTTTATTTTCTTTCATGCTGCTCCTTTCACTGGGTTGTTGGCGCTTTCCAGTATAAAGGATTCGAAAGAAAAAGTAATGGCTTTTTTTTGAGCCGAGATTGGTTAATTTAGCTGGCCCCTAATTGGCGATTTCCGCCGGGCCCGAACAATGCGTGAAATTGCCCTTTTGAGAATATTTGAAATTACCAGGAGATACTTGCGTGACACAGATCTATATATTAAGCGGGCGGAAACAGTTTATCTGTTTCCGCCCGCTTGGCTATTACGGTATATCTGCTAACTATAAAGCCTTATACTATCAAATCACATAGTGTAGTATACCTTTACTGATTTATTCAAGCTACATTTAAGGATTTCTGAAAGTCTATCCAAATGCTCTTTTGTTTGCGGTTCTTCTGAAAAGGAGAAATAGTCCTGCCCCAGAAACATATATTTTGCACCGGCCAAAATATTATACTTCAACATTTCCACCCCTTGGACACCATCACCAAAGGTGTTAATAATTCTTGCAAAAGCCTTCATATCTTCTGTACTGTCATTTACACCGGGAATTAACGGAATCCGAATCACCACATGTGGATGTATTTCCGTTACTCGTTTTAGGTTCTCAATGATCCTCTGATTATCCTGCCCAGTAAATTTACGGTGCTTATCCGGATCTGCAATTTTCAGATCTCCAAAAACAAAATCCGTAAAAGGTAAAACTTTCTCCACACTATCCCAGTTTACAAAAAATGCGCTTTCGATCGCTGTATGAATATTCTCTTTCTTGCATCGCCTCAGTAGTTCCCTCGCAAATTCTGCTTGCAAAAGACATTCACCACCAGACAGTGTAACCCCACCACCTGTTCTGTTGTAAAAATGGCGATCTTTGAGGACCTCTCCAAGGACATGGTCAACAGACATTTTCTCTCCCACAATGCTAAGCGCGCCCGAGGGACAAATATCTGTACATCTGCCGCATTTCAAGCAACCTTTTCTGACATATAGCAATTGTCCATTCTCAACCAAATGGTGTTCCGGGCATACCTCAATACACCTGCCACAATGAATACACTTTGACGGATTAAAGAAAATTTCTGACTCATGGGAAAATGTTTCTGGATTATGGCACCACTTACAACGCATTCCACAACCCTTAAAGTATACGACTGTCCTGACACCCGGCCCATCGTGTAATGAACATCTGGCGATATTCGAGATCCTTGCAGTTAAAGGCATTTATGTTTTGTCCTTCCAATAATGTGATTTTGCAAATCTACATCCAAAAGGTTGAATTTTTGGCTGAATCCCGAAACACGCACAGCCAGATTATTGTACTTTTCCGGATACTTTTGCGCTTCTATCAATGTTTCTGCATCCACTGTATTAAACTGAACATTGCACAGACCTTTCTCACTGCTGGAAAGCAGGATATCTGTCAGGATTCCGATATTTTGCTCTGTAAACAGTTTGGGATCAACTTCAACAATCGCAGATGTTGTACCTGGTGTATGCTTTGTTGGCATCTTTGCCAAAGAATTCAGCAAAGCCGTCAGTCCATTGAAGTCGCGGCCCTGCATGGGCGACATGCTATATGCAATGATCTCGCCTTTTATTCTTCCATCCGCAGACGCCGCGCATTCTCTCCCGTGATCAATCATCCACAAATAAGTGAAGGGCTGTGCGTGGAACGACAAGTGATATTTCTCAGAAAGCTGCTCTAAAATATCACAAGCATAGGAAATAATATCCGCGGCAATCATATCGACTTCATCAATGTCGTTACCAAACTTCGATACTTTATTTACAAACTCCAATCGCACACTTTCATCAGGAAAATCTGCTTCCAAAATATTCTTGAGCTGCTGTAGAGTATAGCGTTTTTCTTCGAAAACATACTTTCGAATCACCATCAACGAATCCGCCAGGTTTGGAATACCACCCAGCATCACCTGATAATAATCGTATTTCGCACCTGCATCATTAAAGTCCCGGCCCATTTCAAGACAACCTTCGGTGAGCAAAGATTTAAACGGTCTGGGAGAATTGATTGCAGAGGCATCTCTGCTTTTTCGAATTTGAGAACAAGTCAGATCCAGTATCTCACGAATCTGCAATTTAACGGCTTTCAAGAACGCCTCATATGATGTAAACTTGCTTAATTCCCCTGTTTTGCATCCGATAAAACGTTCAGGGTGCATCATGCTCCAGCCATTACACAGAACATACTCTATAGCCTTTAGGAGATTTGTAATACCCGTCACTGCATGCGGATTTGCCTTTCCGGGAATAACAGTCTCCACACAGCCAATCTGTGTGTAATTATATGCATCCTCTTTGCTGATTCCCTTGCTGATCAGGGCAGGAATCATAACATCATCATTGAAGAAAAAGGGAACTCCCTTTTGCAGATGTCCGACAACTTCCATCGCACGCTTCATGAATGCTTTTTCAGTTTTAGCTGTATAGCGTACAGATAAACATCGAATGAAGTTCAGCTGCTCTGTGGCATCCAGCATCATGTAAGATAAATCATTCACTTGGCTGCTTTCATCGACAGCAGTACCGCCTATACAGGATTGTTGCACATCATAGTCCCGATAAAGCTTGATCCAAAGGCAACAAATGATCTCAAATGCTTGTTCTTTTGTCAAGATACCTTTCTCAATGTCTGCCAGATAATACGGGTAAAGAATCTGGTCAAGTCGTCCCAGTGAATTCGCATTGATCCAATCTTCCCACGTGTTGATAATATGTGCAAACCAAACAGCCTGTACTGCTTCCAGGAAACTATTTGCCGGTTTTCTCGGAACCCTACCACACACAGAAATAATTGTTTCCAAATCTTGTCTATCATATTGAGAATCGTTCTGGTTAAGCAAGCGCTTGGCTTCCTGTGCGTACTTGTCACCAATCAACCCTGCAGCGATGCACAACTCCTTAACACTGCGATAGAAAGCATTGCTACCATTCTTTGCTTCATAGTACTCAACCTCTTTTAATAGCCCTTCAAAACCCAATTTCAAGACTTTCTCATAGTCAAGAACCGTATGATTGCAGTCCACACATCTTCCGATTCCGCTCCATTCTCGCCCGGCATCCACTTCCCGCTCGGAAAACTCCGATTTACTGACATATCGATAGCATTCACTTTCGTGACCTTTAATTGAAAAATATGTGTCAATGTCTTCATCTGTGAATCCATTGTCGCGCATCATTTTCAAACCTGCTTCATCATTGGTACCCTTATACTGTTCTCCGAATTCCCCATCACCGTAGTTTACACCCACAATCAGTTCTCCGGGCAAAATCACCGGCGTAAACCTTTCTAAAATATTGCAAATGCCCTTCGAGATTAATTCAATATTTTCTAATCCGGAATTTCTGTTTCTTGCCACACCATTTGCAAAATGGACATTACGCTGCAGACAATATTTTTTCTGGTAATTTCTTCCAGACACAGCTTCTGTGCGAAGCATTTCGCAGCGATCTGTTAATTGATACATAGATAGTTTCCGCCTTTCATAGTATAACTGGCTTTCTTGAGTTCTCTTGCAGTATTCTCTTGCTAAGCAACCATAAACACTCAAAAAGGCTTTATTAAATCCTCCAATAGATTCATATCCATAATCCATTGCAACATCACTAATCTTTTTTCCTTTCAGAATATCCAAGGCAGCCAGTTGCATCCGGTAGTAACGAACATATTCAACAAACGTTCTACCGGTAAAAGCACGGAATTTCTCGCAAAAATAAGTATTCGTGTATCCAAAATGACGCGAAACATCTGCCACACTTAGTTGATGCGAAATATTATCGTGCACATACTTGAGAACCTTGAACATAGTAACCACCTTCTTGCAAAATCTATGCTATCACACTGACAAATCAAAAAACTACTCCATATTTCGGTTTTTTCTTTTGCCCAGACGGTTTCTGTTTCTGAAACATATCGCTATATACCATAGTATTGTTTTCAAGCAGTCAATCCAACCTTCTTTTACTGCGTTGTTTGTATTCGGTAGGTGTCATGCCGGTGTGTTTTTTGAACACACGACTAAAGTACATAGAATTATCATATCCAACCACAGCGGCGATTTGTTTCATATTGTAGGTTGTGGTGTCAATCAAGTTCCTGGCGTTGGTCATACGCAAGGAAAGAATATACTGCATTGGGGTGTATTTCGTAATCCTTTTAAAGCTTTGAATGAACCAGTTTGCAGTCATGGCCCGCTCCTTGGCATAATCTTCTATGATAATTGGAAGGTTATAGTGCTCATTAAAATAGTGGATAGCCCGTTCAACTTCATCCAACATTTCAGTTCCAACTGCGTTTCCTTCTTTTAGATATCGGCTGATAATTAAAAATATGTGGCGAAGATTAATATTTAACAGATCTTCATAATTTGTATGCTGTAATTGTAGTTCCTGTATCATTTGACGGAAAAGATATTGATAGTCAGCAGAGGTGCCGGTAAAGAAAACGTTTTCTTCGCCGGGTATTTGATAGTGATTCAGTAAGCGTTCCACATCTGAGCCGGTAAAATGAACCCAATAGGTTTCGGGTTTATCTAAGGCATACAGGTAATACATTTGGGTTTCTCCCGGCCTGAAAAGCACCATATTTCCTTTAGGGATGATTCTTTCTACACCGTTAAAATTAAAATGCACACAACCTGCGGCTATATACAGTAATTGGTAGTCGCCTCGGCCATCGGTCCGTTCGGTTTGAATAACTCGACAGGTATGTACTCTGTAATAACCTACGGCGGTAATGATAAGAGGTTTGCTTTTGTCAACAATGTCCTCATGTTTTTTTCCAAGATACGCAACATTCGTATACATGAAAACCCTCCTATTACTGGAAATCTTTGAAATAATAGTCTGTAATTATATTATACATAAGATCGCTGTGTCTTCAAGAGGATAATCACATTTTGTGCATATTCTTAGTGAGAATGTTTATTGTCGAAAAAAGAACTGCATGCTAGAATAATCATAAAGAATGCTTCATCAACCAGAAAGGAAACAAATTATGAACGAATACAAGCATTTTGATCGGGTGGGTACAACACCCCACCGCAGCTATTACATTCCTTTTGCCTCTGATGACGAGATTGGCACAAATTACGGCATTATTAACCGCAATACCAGTTCCCTTTTCCGCTCCCTGGATGGGGTTTGGCAAATAAAACAACTGGAGCATATGGAAGAATTCTGTGTAAATGACCCATTGGACTGCTCCATTCCTGTCCCCTCCTGTGTGCAGATGCACGGCTATGACCAAATTCAATACCTAAATAACCGGTATCCCTTCCCGGTTATGCTGCCTCATATTCCCTATAACAATCCTTGCTGGCATTACCGCCGCACCTTTTCATTGAACAAGCAGATCGGTCAAAAATACTACATGAATTTTGAGGGCGTGGACAGTGCCTTTTATCTGTATATCAACGGCACATTGCAGGGCTATTCCCAAATCTCTCACGCAACCAGCGAGTTTGATATTACAGAAGCCGTAACGGACGGAGAAAATACCATTGATGTGCTGGTGTTGAAATGGTGCATTTCCACATATCTGGAATGCCAGGACAAGTTCCGCTTTTCCGGCATTTTCAGAAGCGTATACCTTTTGACCCGCCCGGAGCATCACATTACTGACTATAAGATCGAAACTGTCTTTGCCGGATCTGACGGCATCTTGACCTTCCGTAACGAAAGCACCATCGCCATTGATCTTGATTTTAATGGACAGTACCTTACCGTTCCCGCCGGTGAAACAGGTCAGTTGTCTGTCAGCAATGTAACACCCTGGACGGCTGAAAATCCCCATCTGTACCCCTTGATTCTCCGGGCAAACGGAGAAAAAATCAAAGAAAATGTTGGCTTTCGACAGGTTTCCATTGACGCAATGGTGTTCAAAATCAATGGCGAACCCGTGAAACTGAAGGGTGTCAACCGCCACGATTTTAGCTGCAAAACCGGTGCAACCGTAACCCTCGAGGATATGGCGCAGGATGTTCAACTGATGAAAGAGCTGAATGTCAATGCCGTTCGTACCTCCCATTATCCCAACTGCCCCGAATTTTATTTGCTCTGCGATGTTATTGGTCTGTACGTTATGGATGAAGCGGATCTGGAAATGCACGGTGCTTGCAGCCGGGACGGCGGTTATGATTTAGAACTATGGAATGAGTATGCGGAGAACAACTTCTTTGCTCCCGGTATTACGGACAGACACATTGCCCTCATAGAGCGGGATAAGAACCGCCCCTGTGTGATTATTTGGTCGATGGGCAACGAATCCTCTTTCGGCAAGGCATTTTTTGATGGAATGCAATATGTCAGAACGCGGGACACTACCCGTCCTATTCATTACGAAGGTGTCCAAAATGCCGCCCCCATATACTACTACACCGATATGGTGGATATCTCCAGCATGATGTATCCGTCTATCAATACGATTCGAGAAAAAGTGCTGGAAAATCCGGAAGAAACCCGCCCCTTTTTGCTTTGTGAATACACCCACGCAATGGGCAACAGCTGCGGCGACATTTCTGCATACTGGGAACTGATTTACAGCAACCCGCAAATGATGGGTGCCTTTGTATGGGAATGGGCAGACCACGCTATTTTGACGGAAAGAGGATTTCTCTACGGCGGTGATTTCGGTGAAAACGAACACGACATGAATTTCTGCGTGGACGGTCTTTTGACCCCGGACAGAAAAATCAAGTCCAGCGCCCTGGAAATGAAAGCGGTATATGGCGGCAAGCTAAAATCGGATATTCATCCCGTAGAAATACCGCAAAAGCCCCGTTCCCACGCCTCAGATATTGCCATTACTGTTAACGAGCACACCGGCGAGCTTACTTCCATTAGCGTTGATGGCAAGGAAGTTTTGCAGACACCAATGCATTTGAATATTCTGCGTTATACAGACAATGACCGGAATTTGATTTCCCATTGGATTGACAGATGTCATTTGGATACCTGCAAGCCTCACATATTCTCCTATAAACACGAGGGCAATTCCCACCGGTTTGAAGGCTGTTTGGCTGCAAATTGTCTGATGCCTGCTGTTCGGTTCTGCCTAACATACCAGGTTGCCGGCAATGTTCTGACCGTAAATGTTAATTATGAAATCGCCGATTATGTTCAGCATTTCCCGCGTTTTGGACTGGAATTTGGTATCAATAAGCAATTTTCGAGCTTTTCCTATGTGGGTTTTGGCCCCGCAGAAAGCTATGTAGACAAACACTTGGCCTGCGAATATGGGTATTACACAAATACCTCCCGCGATAATTACGAGTCCGGTTATATCCGTCCACAGGAGTCCGGGAGCCATCACGCCTGTACATATCTACAGATTCATGATCTGTTTGATCTCACAGCGGCAATACCCTTCTCTTGCTCCGTTAACCCCTTTACCACCCGTCAGTTGTTTGAGGCCAGGCACGCCTTTGAACTGGAAGAAAATGATTTTGTAAATGTGTGTGTTGACCTGGCAATGCGGGGTATCGGTTCCCGTTCCTGCGGACCTGAGCTGGACGAGCAATACGAGATTCCCAGGATCGGCGAAAATACTTTCCGGTTTAAATTCTGACCCCAAAGGCCTCGATTAATCCTGAAATTACCCCACCGTTTTAGCCATGCATCTACAAAATGCACGATTGAAACGATTCGGTAACTATTCTAATATACCAGTAACCACATATCTACAAAGCCTAAAATCCCCCATCAAGTGGGAATAATACTACAAACCCCAGATTTCAAGGGATTTTACAGTTCTCGTTTTTCTCTTGACAGCAAAAGTCAAGATGCTCTGCCTTTCACGGCAGAGCATCTTTTCATTTATGCAGATTCAACTGCAATATTTTACTGTAAAGTTTGCAAGCAATATTGCAACAAACATCTCGGGCATCCATTCTCCACTTATCAGAATTACATGTTATTTACATTATAATGCCAACATGCAGCCCCGATCACTGCCTACGGTAATTCTCTCTGTATTGCTTGGGCGTACAGCCGACTTTCTCTTTAAATTCCTTGTAAAATTGCTTTCTGTCGGCATAGCCGATCTGGGCGCCAATGGCTTCCACCGATTCATCTGTTTCCACAAGTATTTTTTTGGCGTACGCTACTCTTTTTACCCAAGCCAACCGGCACCATCGAATGGGAGTGACCCCTAGTGGCCTTTCTTGCTCTCTAAATAGTTTTAAAAGCCGTAATTTGCGAGTTTTTCGCAAATTACGGCTTTTCCGATACAGATTGCTCTTACTTTGGCAGCAATGCATCAAAATTCTTATGATAGAAGCCTTCCAAGATGTCTTCCGGCAGGTCAAGGGTATCCACAAATTCCGACAGCTTATTGTCAAAACCGTCACGAGCGTAGATAAACCGGTTGGGGAACCTAGTCATCAGCTGTTTCGTGTATTCCGGATCCCGGGAAAGTGCGATCCGGCCGGAGTCACCGGAGCAGTCACAGTAGAGATTATCGTACTTTTCAAGAAGCTGCTCCACTTTGCCGCCACGGACAACAGGACCGTCGGGATAGACCGTGGTCTTCCACTCATCCGTATCGGAAATGCAGGCCCAGAAGCCGGGAGCGTGGCCAAGGAACTTGGTATCAGGGCACAGCTGCAGCATCCGCTCCAAAGTATCAATATCGCCGCCAAACCAGCTGCGACGCCGATAGGCGGCCATATTGCTCTTTCTGCAATAGGCATAGTCAAAATGCAGAATCACCGGCAGACCGTTCTCACCGCAGAACCGAAACATCTCAATAGCATCCGGATTATCATACATCATCCGGAATTTTACCTCGCCGTATACCTGAACACCATAGGTTTTAATCGCATTTTTGAGCTTAAAAAGACTTTCCGATTCCCTGGGATCCGGTGCATAGCCCAGAATGAACCGGTCCGGGGCTTTGTCCCGGTAACTGAGACAGCGTTCAAAAGGCAGCGCGTACTCATTGCTGATAGGACTTGCAGAATTGGGTCCATGTTCATTCCACGGGCCTTCAATGGACAGCAAGCATGCCTTTTCAATACCCAATTCGTCCATGTTTGCGATCTGTTTCTCAAAGTCCATACCGCAAAAATCAGGATGATTGTGCGCGTCGATCTTGTACATACCCCTTACTCCTTTACTTCGTCATCTTTTCCTGCTTTACCTTATGGTCAATCACATGACGGGAGGCAAGTTCCTTATGGATATCTTCCAGAGAGATGCCGGCCTCGATCATCAGCACCATCACATGGTAGGCAAGGTCTGCAATTTCATATATGGTCTCTTTCTTGTCGTTCGCGTGGGCGGCAATGATCACTTCGGTGGATTCTTCTCCAACCTTCTTGAGGATCTTGTCCAGTCCTTTTTCAAAAAGATATGTGGTATAGGAACCCTCCTTTTTCTCTTTCTTGCGGCCCTCCAGCAGCGCCATAAGCCCCTCATAGGAGAATTCATGGCGCTCTTCACTCTGGAATACAGGATTTTCGAAGCAGGAATCGGTGCCCAGATGGCAGGCAGGGCCATCCTTCTCCACCATAACAACCAGCGCGTCCTTATCGCAGTCGGCTGTGATGGACACGATATGCTGATAGTTGCCGCTGGTCTCCCCTTTCAGCCATAATTCCTGACGGGAACGGCTCCAGAAGCAGGTCAGCCCCTTCTCCATCGAGATTTCAAGACTTTCCCGGTTCATGTATGCAAGGGTCAAGACCTTCTTGGTCACAGCATCCACGACAATTGCCGGGATCAGACCCTTTTCGTCAAATTTCAGTTCATCAATGTTCAGCATAGTTATCTCCTTAAACTCTGGTTGGGATCATGGCCTTGACCATTTGTTCTTTCAAATCAGGAATCTGCACCTCACCGAAGTGGAAAATAGAGGCCGCCAGGCCCGCATCCACCTGCGGAAGGGTTTGAAACAGTGTTATAAAATCCTGGATCTTGCCTGCACCGCCGGACGCGATCACCGGAACAGATACCGCTTCGCACACTGCCTTCAGCATGGGAAGATCAAAGCCGCCCTTGACGCCGTCGGTATCGATGGAATTGACCACGATCTCGCCGGCACCGTTATCGACGCAGCGCTTGATCCAGGAAATCGCTTCCATGCCGGTATCCTCTCTGCCGCCCTTGGCAAAGACACGAAATTCACCGTCCACACGCTTAATATCCGCTGACAGCACCACACACTGACTGCCGTAGCGTTTGGCTGCCTCATAGACAAGATCCGGATTCCGGATGGCACCGGAATTGACGCTGACCTTATCCGCGCCGCATTTCAGCACCCGGTCAAAGTCATCCACAGTATTGATGCCGCCGCCAACGGTCAGCGGAATAAAGACACTTTTGGCCGTTTCGCAGAGGATTTCCGTAAACAGTTTGCGGCCGTCGGAGGATGCGGTAATATCATAAAATACCAACTCATCGGCACCGTTCTCACTGTAAAACCTGGCAAGGGTCACAGGAGAGGATACATCCTGAAGTCCCCCGAAATTGACACCCTTGACCACTCTGCCGTTCTTCACATCCAGGCAAGGAATAATTCTCTTTGTGATCATTTTGCCACCTCGATCGCTTCTTTCAGGCAGATCGCGCCGGTATAGTAGGCTTTGCCGATAATAGCACCATGGATATCCATAGACGCAAGGCGCTTTACATCCTCCATAGAGGAAACACCGCCGGAGGCTATGATCTGCATATCAAAATTCTCCGAAAGGGTCTGATACAGGCCGTGATTTGCGCCCTGCATAGCACCATCCTTGGAAATATCCGTGCAGATCAGCGTCTTCACACCAAGATGCTGCATTTTATCGCAAAAGTCCAGCGCTTCGAAGGAAGATTTTTCCGTCCAGCCCTTGATGGCCACGAAACCGTCCTTGATATCGATACCTACGGCGATCTTTTCACCATAAGCATCCACAGCACTGCGCAAAAACGCTTCGTCTGCAACTGCCGCTGTGCCAAGGATCACACGGTCAACACCGGCAGAAAGGTACCGCTCCACGATCTCCATGCTGCGAATACCGCCGCCGATCTCACAAAACGCGCCGGATGCCTGCTTAATTCGGCAAACCGTTTCCAGATTGGGCGTCGTGCCGCTTTTCGCGCCCTCCAGATCCACAAGATGGATGTGGGCCGCACCCTGAGCAACAAAATCAGCAGCGATCTCCTCGGGGTGGTCGCTGTACACCGTCATTTGGGCGTAATCGCCCCTGTAAAGCCGCACAGCCTTTCCTTCATATAGGTCAATGGCAGGATAAATAACCATCGTCATTCCTCCTTACATATCTGCAAAGGCCTGCAAAATGGCAAGGCCGGTTTTTCCGCTTTTTTCCGGGTGGAACTGGCAGCCAAATACATTGCCCCTCTGCACAGCAGCCGTCAGTTCGGCTCCGTACTCGGAAGTGGCAATTACTGCATCATCGCAATCCGTCGCATAGAAGGAATGGACAAAATAAACGCAGTCGCCATCTGAAATATTTGCAAATATGGGACTTTCCTTTCGGAAATGCAGGGCGTTCCAGCCGATATGGGGGATCTTATAGTCCTCGGGGATCACATCCCGGATGGGCCGCACCGCACCGGGGATCAATCCCAAGCCTTCATGCTCACCAAATTCATAGCTTTTCTCAAACAGCATCTGCATGCCAAGGCAAATGCCCATCAGGGGCTTTCCCTGCCCTGCCAGTTCGGTCAAAACCCGGTCAAGTCCCGTCTGCCGCAGCTTATTTGCCGCATCTTCAAAAGCGCCAACGCCGGGCAGGATGATCTTATCTGCATTTTTCAGAACCTGCTCATCCGCCGTCACGACCACCTCAGCGCCGATGGCAGCAAAGGAGCTTTTCAGGGAAAAGAGGTTTCCGACACCGTAATCAACAATCGCAATCATTACAAAACACCCTTTGTAGAAGGAATTTCATCCGCAAATACAGGGTCAATTGCCACTGCCTGCTTTAAGATCCTGCCGACGCACTTAAATGTTCCCTCAATAATGTGATGGGAATTGGAGCCTGCCAGCTGGCAGATATGGAGCGTACACTCAGCATTGCGGATAAAGCCCAGCCAGAATTCCTCCACCAGCTCCGTATCGAAAGTGCCCACCTTCTGGGTTGGGATCTGCAGGTCAAAGTTCAGATATCCCCGACCGGAAATGTCTACTGCCGCCAGAATCAGCGTTTCGTCCATCGGTAGGATCTTATCACCATAGCGGTAAATGCCCTTCTTGTCCCCCAGCGCAGTCTTGAATGCCTGTCCCAGCGCGATACCGATATCTTCCACAGTATGGTGGTCATCCACATAGGTATCGCCCTTGCAGGTAAGCGCTAAATCAAACCGGCCATGCTTGGAAAAGAGGGTCAGCATATGATCCAGAAAGCCACAGCCGGTATCGATTTTTGATGCACCCGTGCCATCAAGATTCAGCTTGAGGAAAATATCCGTTTCCGCAGTCTTGCGGATAACTTCCGCGGTTCTCATAAGCCTTCCTCCAAAATCCGTTTGGTGGTTTCAATAAAGGTCTGCATTTCCTGTGCGCTGCCAATGGTAATGCGGTTATAGTCACGAAGTCTGGGTGTGTCAAAGTGACGCACCAGAATGCCGTTATCCTTCAGCTTCAGGTAAAATTCCTTGCCGTCCAGCGCAGGATGCTTGGCAAGAACAAAATTGGTCATGGAATCAATCACAGTGAAGCCCAGATCACGCAGCTGATCCGTTGTCCACTGCCGGTTTTCGATGATCTTTTGGCAGTTATCGAGAAAATACTGCGCATCTTCCAGCGCGCCAAGACCTGCAGCCATGCTCATGCGGTTGACATTAAAAGGATTGGTGGAGAACTTAAGGGTATTCAAATCCCTGATCAGCGCCTTGCTTCCCACGGCAAAGCCCAGTCTGCCGCCTGCCATGGAACGGGACTTGGAAAGGGTCTGGATCACCAGCAGATTATCATACTTTCGCGTCAAGGGAATTACACTTTCCCAGCCAAAATCCACATATGCCTCGTCAATGACTACCACATTATTGGGGTTACTCTTGACGATGGCTTCAATATCCGAAAGGGGCAGCGCAAGGCCAGTCGGTGCATTGGGATTGGCAATAAAAATGGTCTTATTCAGGCCGATATAATCCTTGACTTCAATGGAAAAATCATCTTTAAGAGGGATCTGCTGTGCATCGATGCCAAGGAACTGGGCATACACCGAGTAGAAGCCGTAGGTAATGTCCGGAAATGCCACCGGATGGGTCTCATCGCAAAAAGCCATAAAGGCAAAATACAGCAATTCGTCCGAACCGTTGCCGAACAGCACCTCGTCAGTAGAAATGCCAAACATTTCCGCTGCCTTCTCGTTCAAAACCTTGCACTGGGGATCGGAGTAAAGCTGCAAATTTGCCGCAGCCTCCGCAGCCATAGCCTGCGCCTTGGAAGAAGGCGGAAAGGGCGATTCGTTGGTATTAAGCTTGATGTACTGCATATCCTTGGGCTGCTCACCGGGGACATAGGGCACAACGTCTTTATATTTTTCGCTGAAAAATCTGCTCATTTCGTATTATCCTCCGTACGGATCACGGCACTTTTTGCGTGGGCTGTCAAGCCTTCCGCTCTGGCAAAGAGGGCAACATCCTGCGCCACTTTGGCAAGTGCGTTCCTCGTAAAGTATGTAAACTGGGTCTTTTTGATAAAATCATCCACGGAAAGCGGGCTGGAAAACTTTGCCGTACCGCTGGTGGGCAGGGTATGGTTGGGGCCTGCCAGATAATCGCCCAGCGCTTCGGGGCAGTTTCTGCCCATAAAGATGGAACCGGCATGGCGGATGCTGTCCAGATAGTCAAAGGGATTATCGACACACAGCTCCAGATGCTCCGGTGCGATCTCATTGGCAATGTCGATAGCCTGCATCAGATCGTCGGCAACGATGATCTTGCCGTTATTGTCAATAGATGCTCTTGCGATCTCAGCGCGTTCCAAAAGTGGGATCTGGACCTCCAGCTCCTGCTGAACCGCAAGTGCCAGCTCGTAAGAATCCGTTACCAGAACAGCACTGGCCAGCTTGTCGTGCTCCGCCTGAGAAAGCAGATCCGCCGCCGCATACCGAGGATCGGTCTTGCCGTCGGCAACGATCAAAATTTCACTGGGGCCGGCGATCATGTCGATGGATACCTTGCCGAACACCTGCTTCTTCGCTTCCGCAACGAAGGCATTGCCGGGACCAACGATTTTATCCACCTTGGGAATGGACTCCGTTCCGTAAGCAAGGGCAGCAATGGCCTGTGCGCCGCCAACCTTGAAGATCTTGTCGATACCGGCGATCTTGGCCGCTGCAAGAATAACCGGTGCCACCTTACCTTCCCGGTTGGGGGGCGTGACCATGACCACCTCGGGGCAGCCTGCGATCTTGGCAGGAACGGAATCCATCAGCACTGTGGAAGGATAGGAGGCCGTGCCGCCGGGTACATAAAGTCCTGCCCGATCCACGGGAATGATCTTCTGTCCCATGACGATTCCGTCCGTATCGTTGATCACAAAGCTGTTGCGCACCTGCCGGGAATGAAATTTGCGGATATTTGCTGCAGCTTCTTCCAAAACCGCAATAAACTTGGGATCCACAGAGTCAAACGCTTCCTGAATTTCCTCCTCGCTGACAAGCAGGGTCTGCAGCTTCGCACCGTCAAACTTTTCACAGTATGTAAGCAGAGCCTTATCACCGTTCAGCTTTACGTTTTCAATGATCTCAGTGACCGTCGCTTCCACATTCACCGCAGGTTCTACCCGGGCAAAGATCTTGTCCTTTGCGACTTCACCGAATTTGTATATCTGAATCATTTTATGCCTCCAGCTGCTGAGCAATTGATTTTACAAGCCGTTCGATCATTTCATCCTTAAACTGATAGCTAGCCTTATTGGCAATGAGCCGCGCACTGATGGGCACGATGGTCTCGTACACCACAAGATCGTTTTCCTTCAGCGTTGTTCCGGTTTCCACAATATCCACGATCACATCGGAAAGATCCAGGATCGGCGCAAGCTCAATAGAGCCATTCAAATGGATAATATCAATATCCCGGCCCTTGGAGCGGTAATACCGGGCAGCAATGTTGGCAAATTTGGTCGCTACCCGTAGTGTCCGCTGAGGATTGTCGCAGAAGCCCTTCTTGGCAGCCACCGCCATGCGGCACTTGCCGGTATTCATATCCAGAAGCTCATACACTTCCGGCTCGTATTCCAAAAGAATGTCCTTTCCGGCTACACCGATATCCGCTGCGCCACGCTCCACATAGATGGCAACATCGGAGGGCTTGACCCAAAAATACCGGACACCGGCCGTCTCATTCTCAAAAATCAGCTTGCGGCTTCCGTCGTTGATAGAAGGGCACGGAAAACCCGCCTTTTCAAACATGGCATATACCTTTTCGCCCAAGCGTCCTTTGGGCAGCGCTACATTAAGCATGGTTTTCAATCTCATTCACCTCACCGCCGGAAAACCGGAAGATCTGCCGAAATTGCATATTCTCCGGTATCGCCTTTTGCACCATCACGCTGCTGCCCTGATGCCGCCAGGCATCAGCCAGTTCAAAAACTGCAGGAAGCTCCGCAATTTCATCGTACAGAAGAAGAATATCCGCATCGTAAGTCTTGACATTGGTATCTAAGCGTTCCAATGCATCCATGTACACAGCAAAGCCGATGGCAGAAGATCTGCGGTGCAGCTTCTGCATCAGCTTATCGTACTGACCGCCGGACAAAACGCTGCTGGGGATCCCGGCAACGAAGCCCTTGAATACGATACCGTTATAATAGTGGACATCATCCACAACGGAAAAATCGATTCGGATTCGATTGGCTGCAACACTTTTGCCCAGCACCGCCGCAATATTTCCAAGCTGCAGCAGGATATTGGGATTTACACGCTCATTCAGCAGACTGACCAGTGCAGGTATAACCGTTTCCGGCGCACCCTTCATGGCTGTCAATTGTTTCAGCAGTGCCGTATCATCTTCGGATACATTTGCTTCTATACAGATCTGGGTCAGCTCATGGGTATTCTTCTCACCGATCGCCTTCAGAACTCTATCCCGGTATCCGGAAGGCACTCCGACGCTGTTCAGTACATCCAGCAACAGTCCCAAGTGAGAAATACTCAAAATGCTGTCCTCGGAAACACAGCGCAGGCTTTCCGCAGCAAGCATCAGCACCTCACAGATGCAGTAATCATCCACATTGCCCAGGCATTCCAGGCCAACCTGCATGATCTCCCGGAAGGAACGGCTCCCCTTTGCCACACGGTAGACATTTTCGTTGTAGTAAAGCTTCTGCACTGCTCCGGGCATATCCTTACTGTTCTTGACGATCGACAGTGTCACATCGGGCTTCAGCGCCATCAGCTTTCCATCCAGATCCGTAAAGGTGATCACGCTGTCGGAGATCAGAAAATCCTTGTTTCGGGCGTACAGGTCGTATTCCTCGAATTTGCTCATTTTATATTGCGTATAACCATAGCGGTTATAAAGAGAACGCAGCTGAAAAGTCACTTTCTCATAAAAGCCTAAAGGCAACCCCTGCAGATTCATCCCTGCCCATCCTCCTTCTTCATCCGCCCAAGCATGGTTCGGTACCCGCCGCTGCCGTAATTGAGGCACCGGCTGACACGGCCAATGGTGGCGGTACTGGTTTCGGCTGCTTCCGCAATGGTTTGATAGCTGCAGCCGTCATACAGCATCTGCGCTACCTGCAGCCGCTGTGCCATATCCTGCAGTTCCTTAATGGTGCAAAGATCCTCAAAGAAAGCATAGCATTCTTCCCTGTTTTCAAGATTTAGTATGGCATCAAACAGCTGGTTCATCGTTTCAGACTGAAGCTTCATAACAGCAGCCTCCTTAGTAATTTACTTCACCAGTTTAGCACTTTACTTAACTAAAGTCAATACCGATTTATAAATTTTTATGCGCATTCTAATTTCAGCAAAACGGCTCCGCAGGATCTCTGCAAAGCCGTTTTATAGCGGTTCAGCGGATATGTCCGTCACCGGAAATAATGTATTTGTAGCTGGTCAGTTCCCGCAAGCCCATAGGGCCTCTGGCGTGGAGCTTCTGAGTGGAGATACCCATTTCGCAGCCCAAGCCAAACTCGCCGCCATCGGTAAACCGGGTAGATGCATTGATGTACACCGCGGCAGAATCCACGCCAGAAGCAAAGGCAGCTTTCGCTTCATCGCTTTGGGTCACAATGGCCTCGCTGTGTCCTGTGGAATGGGCGCTGATATGGGCAACTGCTTCCTCGACGCCGTTGACGCAGCGAACCGCAAGGATGTAGTCCAAAAATTCCGTATCAAAGTCCGAATCCGCAGCTGCCTTACCCGAAATAATGGTCTGGGCAGTTTCATCCAGCCGCAGCTCCACAGGCGTCATACCCTTTTCCTGCCGCTCAGTCACCAGCTTTTGATACAGCATCGGCAAGAATTCCGGTGCGATCTCTCGGTCAACAAGCAGAACCTCTTCCGCATTACACACACTGGGGCGGCTGGTCTTTGCGTTGTTTATGATCTGCAGAGCCATGGAAAGATCGGCAGATTTTTCCACATACACATGGCAAATTCCGGTTCCTGTTGCGATGCAGGGGACGGTAGCGTTCTGCACACAGGCATTGATCAGCCCCGCACCGCCTCTGGGGATCAAAAGATCGATATAGCCGTTAGCGGTCATTAAAGCCGCTGCGCTGGCGCGGGTGGTATCCTGCACCAGATTCACTGCATTCTCCGTGATGCCAACGCTGCGCAAGCCGGTCCGCAGGGCATTAACGATGGCATTGGCGCTGCGAAAAGCCTCCTTGCCGCCCCGCAAAATGCATACATTACCGCTTTTCAGTGCCAATGCGGCAGCATCGCTGGTCACATTGGGCCGGCTTTCATAAATAATGGCGATAACACCCATGGGCACGGAAACCTTTTGGATTTTCAGTCCGTCACCGCGGGTATGCTCCTCTAAAAGATGCCCAACGGGATCTTCCAGCGCAATGACATCCTGGATGCCCTTGGCCATGCCGGCGATCCGCGCCGGGGTCAGCTGCAGCCGGTCCAGCATCACATCGGATACCGTGCCCCTCGCCTGCTCCAGATCCAGAGCGTTGGCTGCAAGAATCGTTTCCTGCTCCCGCTCCAAGGCATCCGCCATTGCTTCCAGAGCCTTATTTTTCTGCTCAGTTGTTAAGCGGTTGATCTCAAATTTCGCTGCTTTTGCAGCTTTCAGCATAGTTTCCATAGTCATTTACCCGAAAATCTGGTGCCAACCTTCTTGCCGTCCAGAATGTCATACAAATTCAAAGGACGGCTGCCGTTGGCAATGATCATATCACAGCCGCAGTCCATACAGATCGCAGCTGCATGGAGCTTCGTTACCATACCACCGGTTCCCTGGCCGGATACAGGTGCTCCTGCCAAAGCGTAAACACTTTCATCCAGCTTGGACACATTGTGGATCAATTCTGCCTCCGGGCAGGTATGGGGATCGGCTGTGTACAGGCCGTCAATATCCGACAGCAAGATCAGCAGGTCTGCGCTGACGCTCTTGGCAACTATGGCTGCCAGCGTATCGTTGTCACCAATGACGATCTCTTCCGTCGCCACAGTATCGTTTTCATTGATAATGGGCAGCGCACCAAGTTCCAGGAGCCGGTTAATGGTGTTGCCGAAATTTTCGTGGCGGTTATCATTTGCGATGTCGTCACCGGTGATCAGCAGCTGAGCAACTGTATGATTGTATTCACTGAACAGCTTATCGTATGTATACATCAGCTCGCACTGACCCACAGCAGCAGCCGCCTGCTTGGTGGGAATATCTGTCGGCCGTTTCAGAAGTCCCAGCTTACCCACACCCATGCCAATAGCACCGGAGGAGACTACGATCACTTCATGGCCCGCGTTTTTAATGTCGCTGATGCACTGGCACAGCTCCTGCACACGGCGAATATTCAGATGTCCCGTGGCATGGGCCAAGGTTGAAGTGCCGATTTTTACAACGATTCGCATAGAATACCTTCTTTCTGTGTATCCCTTATACCAAAGTTGCCGCCATGACCGCCTTGATGGTATGCATCCGGTTTTCCGCCTCGTCAAAGACGATGGAACGGCTGCTTTCAAAGACCTCGTCAGTTACCTCCATGCAGTCGATACCGAATTTTTCGTAGATCTCCTGCCCAATGGTGGTGTTCAGATCATGGAATGCCGGCAGGCAGTGCATAAAGCAGCATTGCTCCCCTGCCGCGTCCATCAGCTCCATGGTAACGCGGTAAGACGAAAGCTCCTCGATCCGTTCTTTCCACACGGCGTCCGGCTCACCCATGGATACCCACACATCCGTATAGATCACATGAGCGCCTTTGACTGCAGCCATCGGATCTGTAATGAATTCCAGAACCGCACCGGTCTGTGCAGCGATCTTCTTGCACTGCTCAATGAGTGCATTATCGGGGAAATACTTTTCCGGTGCGCAGGCTACGAAGTGCATACCCATTTTGGCACAGCCGACCATGAGTGAATTACCCATATTATAACGGGCATCGCCCATATATACAAGCTTTTTCCCCTTCAGATCGCCAAAATACTCCTGGATCGTCAAGAAATCTGCCAGGATCTGAGTAGGATGGAACTCATTGGTCAGACCGTTCCATACGGGAACACCGGCGTACTTTGCCAGATCCTCCACGATCTCCTGTCCGAAGCCGCGGTACTCGATGCCGTCAAACATTCGGCCCAGAACGCGGGCGGTATCGGCAATGGACTCCTTTTTGCCCATCTGGGAGCTCTTGGGATCCAGATACACAGGATGCATGCCCAAATCGGCTGCTGCAACTTCAAATGCGCAGCGGGTACGGGTACTGGTTTTTTCAAAAACAAGCGCGATGGATTTGCCCTCACAGAGTCTGTGGGGAATGCCTGCCTTCTTCTTAGCCTTGAAATCAGCGGACAGCGCGATCAGGCCGGTAATTTCTTCCGGCGTCAGATCCAACAGCTTCAGAAAGCTCTTATTTTTTAGGTTCAGCATTACAGTCCCTCCCCGCAAACGGTTTTGATGGTCTCAACGGCGGTTTTCAGCACATCCATTGGAATGTTCAGTGCCGGCAGCAGACGAACCTTATCCTTGGCAGTCAGACACAGCACACCCTGCTCCATGCAGGCATTCACAACATCTTTCGCGCTCTTCACTGTCTTAACGCCGATCATCAGGCCCATGCCCTTGACGGATTCCACGCCGGGTGCATTCTCAAGAGTTTGGAATACATAGTCACTCTTCTGCTGTACTTCCGCCAAAAAGGCATCGTCCAGCCGATCGATCACGCTCAGCGCACCGGCGCAGGCAGCAGGATTGCCGCCGTAGGTGGAGCCATGGTCACCGGGGCCCAGAACATACTGCACCTTTTCGCTCATCAGTGTCGCGCCAATGGGCAGTCCGCCGCCAAGTCCCTTGGCTGTGGAAACGATATCCGGCTCAATACCGTAATGCATATAGGCATAGAGCTTACCCGTTCTTCCGTTTCCGGTCTGCACTTCATCAATGATCAGCGGAATGTCCTGCTTCTGAGCAAGCGCAGCCGCAGCAAGAATGAATTCGCGGCTTAGGGGCAATACGCCGCCCTCGCCCTGAACGCACTCCAGCATAATGCCGGCGGCATTCACTTCTGCCACTGTTTTGCGAAGTCCGTCGATATCATCGGCATTCACATATGCAAAGCCCGGTGTCAGCGGCTGAAAATCCGCATGGAACTTATCCTGTCCGGTAGCAGCCAGTGTAGTCAAGGTTCTTCCGTGAAAGCTATTCACAAGGGTCACGATGGTATAGCAGCCGTTACCCTTTTTCTGTGCGGAATACTTTCTGGCAACCTTGATGGCACACTCATTGGCTTCCGCGCCGGAATTGGAGAAGAACACCTTCTTCATACCGGTCTTTTCGCACAAAGCCTTGGCAAGCAGAGCGCAAGGCTCGGTATAATAGAGATTGGAAGTGTGCTGCAGCTTGGAAAGCTGCGTAGTCACCGCGCTGAGCCACTGGTCATCGGCAATGCCAAAGCTGGTGACACCGATACCGGAACCCATATCAATATACTGTTTTCCGTCAGAAGCCGTTAATACACTGCCCTTTCCGGAGACCAGCTCCACCGGAAACCGTCCGTAAGTACCGGCCACATACTCCTGATCCAGATAAATAATGCTGTTCATAGATATCAGCCTTTCATCACCATGGTACCGGCACCTTCATCCGTCAGCAGCTCCATCAGGATGGAGTGGGGAATGCGGCCGTCCATAATAATCACATTGTTAACGCCCTTTTCCAGTGCCTCTATGCAGCAGTCCACCTTGGGGATCATACCGCCGGAGATCACACCGGAGTCATAGAGTTTTTTCGCTTCCTCTACGGTAATATGGGGGATCAGCGTGGAAGGATCGTCCTTATCCATCAATATACCCGCAATATCCGTCATCATGATCAGACGCTCGGCACCCAGGGCACCCGCAATATAGGCAGCCGCCGTATCGCCGTTGATGTTATACACATTTCCCTGCCGATCACTGGCGACAGTAGAAATCACCGGAATGTAGTTCTTCTCCAAAAGGTCGGTGACGGGTTGTGTGCGGATCTTGGTGATCTGACCCACAAAGCCCAGTGCCTCATTCTTGATCTTTGCTTCGATGATGCCGCCGTCAATACCGGAAAGACCCACGGCGTGGCCGCCCTTGGTCTGCAGCAGATTGACAAGGCTCTTATTGACCTTTCCTGCCAGTACCATCTGCACGATATCCACAGTTTCCTTATCGGTAACGCGCAATCCGTCAACAAACTGCGCCTTCTTACCCAGCTTTGCCATGGTTTCGCTGATCTCCGGGCCGCCGCCATGGATCAGCACCACCTTGACACCGATGAGCCACAGCAGAACGATATCCTCCATCACCTGCTGCTTCAGCTGCTCATTGATCATGGCATTGCCGCCGTACTTGACCACAACAGTCTTGCCGCTGTACTTCTTGATATAAGGCAGCGCAGCGGTCAGAACTTCTGCCCGCTGTGCGTTGGAAAATTGTATATCCATAAACTGTCTCCTTATGTACGGTAGTCTCCGTTGATCTTCACATAGTCATAGGTCAGATCGCAGCCCCAAGCGGTGGCGCCGTAAGGGCCGTCGCGTAAGCTGACAAGGATCTCAATTTCCTTTTCCAGCAGGATCTCCTTGGCCTTTTCCTCACTGAAAGGTACGCCTGCGCCGCCCGCGCAAACCTCGATCTCGCCCTTGCAGGAACGGAACTTTACGCTGATCTTGGAAACATCCACATTGGCACCGCTGTAGCCAATGGCACACAGCACCCGGCCCCAGTTGGCATCCGCGCCGAACATAGCAGCCTTGGTCAGGCTGGAGCAGATGACGCTCTTGGCGCTGATCTTTGCCGCTTCCAAGGTGTCCGCACCGGTAGTGATGCACTCCAAAAGCTTGGTAGCACCCTCACCATCACCGGCAATGGTGCGGCACAGGCTGACGGTAATGGTATTCAGTGCCTTCATGAATGCTGCAAAATCTTCGTTATCCTCCTGGACCTCGTCATTGCCGGCCATTCCGTTGGCAAGAACGACGACCATATCATTGGTGGAGGTATCCCCATCGATGCTGAGCATATTGAAGGTGTTCTGAATGTCGCTGGACAGGGCTTTCTGCAGCATTGGCGTAGAAATGGCAGCATCGGTCGTGATGAATACCAGCATGGTTGCCATATTGGGATGGATCATGCCGCTGCCCTTGGCAATACCGCCCATGTGGCAGGTCTTGCCGCCGAGGGTAAATTCCACAGCGATTTCCTTTGCCACCACATCTGTAGTCATAATCGCGTGGGCAGCCGCGTCGCCGCCGTTTTCAGACAAGCCTGCAGTCAATTCCGCCATGCCGTTTGCGATGGGGGTAATATCCAGCGGCTGGCCGATCACGCCGGTAGATGCAACCACTACATCCTTTGCGCTTACTCCGGTATACTGCTCCACCAGATCGCACATGTTAAGGGCGATCTCAATACCGTTTGCATTGCAGGTATTGGCATTGCCGCTGTTGCAGATGACCGCCTGCGCCTTGCCGTCGGCTATATTCTGCTTTGTCACCTGCAGAGGTGCGCCCTTGACCAGATTGGTGGTATAGACCGCAGCCGCGTTTGCCTGAACCTCACTGACGATCAATGCCAGATCCTTTTTGGAATGGTTTTTACGGATGCCGCAGTGGATACCGTTGGCTTTAAAACCCTTTGCGGCGCACACGCCGCCGGAAATCAGTTTCATATGCAGACCTCTTTTTATAAGCTCAGTCCGGTGGATTCTTCCAGACCCAGCATAATATTCATATTCTGTATAGCGGCGCCGGATGCGCCCTTGCCGAGATTGTCAAACAGAGCCGTGACCATGGTCTGGTTTTCATGCCCGCACACAATGATCCGCATGGTATCCTTCAGCGCCAAGGTGCTTGCATAGATCACACTTTCGTCACCGCCCAAAGGCGCAACTGAAACCATCTTCTGCCCTGCGTAATGTCTGTCCAGACATTTCCAGACAGCCTTTGCATCATACCCGGGCAGCAGAATGGTAGTAGCCATACCTTCGTAGAAATCCCCCAAGATAGGCGAAAAGACCGGCGGCTGCGTCAGGCCGCAGATCTTCTGCATCTCCGGAAGATGCTTATGCTTCAAATTTGTACCGTAGATCCGGTGGCTTTCATGGCGGACATCCCGGTTTTCGTCTTCATATTCCGCGATCAGATTCTTACCGCCGCCGCTATAGCCGGTGAGTGAATACGCCGTCAGCGGATAATCCCCGGGAAGCATACCGCTGCTGATCAGCGGATACACGCAGGCAATAAAACCGCTGGCGTGGCAGCCGGGGTTTGCTACCCGCTTTGCCCTTTGGATCGCATTCCGATGTGTATCGGACAGCTCCGCAAAGCCGTAAGCCCAGTCAGAATTGGTACGGTGGGCAGTAGATGTATCGATGATCCGCACATTGGGATTCGTCACCAGCGATACCGCTTCCACCGCTGCTGCATCCGGCAGGCACAGGAACACGATATCCGCGCTGTTTATCGCTTCCGCCCGGGCGGAAATCTCTTTTCTTTTCTCCTCCGGCAGGCGGATCAGTTCGATATCCGTTCTGTCTGCCAGACGGTCGGCGATCCGAAGACCGGTGGTACCGGCACTGCCGTCAATAAATACATTAATCATTATGCCAGGCTCGCTTTCACATAATTGATCTGCTCCTCCACAGAGGCAACCGAAGTGCCTCCCTTGGAGATCCGTTTCTGTACGCAGTTCATCAGATCGATAGCCGGGTACAGGTCGTCTTCAAACAACTCACTGTGTGTCTTGTATAGTTCCAGAGGCAGATCCTCCAGAACTGTATTCTTCTGGATGCAGTAAGCCACCAGTTCTCCGGCGATCTTATAGGCACTGCGGAAAGGCATTCCCTTTTTCACAAGGTAATCCGCCAGATCCGTTGCATTGATAAAGCCCTTCTGGGCGGCAAGCTTCATATTCTTCCGGTTGGCAGTCATAGTGGCTACCATTCCGGCAAACACCTTCAGACACATGATCACGGTGTCACAGGCATCAAATACCGCTTCCTTATCCTCCTGCATATCCTTGTTATAGGCAAGAGGCAGGCCCTTGAGGGTAGTCAAAAGAGCCATCAGATCACCGTAAACCCGTCCGGTCTTGCCCCGGACCAATTCTGCCATGTCGGGATTCTTCTTCTGGGGCATAATGGACGATCCGGTGGTGTAGGCATCGGAAAGCTCCACAAATTTGAACTCCCAGCTGGTCCAGAGGATGATCTCCTCCGAAAAACGGGAAAGATGCATCATCAGAACAGAGATCGCGCTCATCAGCTCCACACAAAAATCCCGGTCGGTTACGCCGTCCAGAGAATTCATGCAGATGCCGTCAAAGCCAAGCTCCGCTGCTTCAAAATAGCGGTCGGTATCATAAGTGGTGCCAGCCAGTGCGCAGCAGCCGATGGGGCTCTTATTCATCCGCTTCCGGCAGTCGGCAAGGCGATCCACATCCCGCAGCAGCATCATGGCATAGGCCATCAGATGGTGCCCGAAGGTAATGGGCTGAGCCCGCTGCAGATGGGTGTAGCCGGGCATGATGGCATCCTTGTAGGTTTCCGCCTTGTCCGTAATGACCTCGATCAGATCCTTGGTAAGGCTGCCGATCTCATCCATCCGCTCCCGCAGATACATTCTTATATCCAGCGCCACTTGATCATTGCGGGAACGGGCGGTGTGCAGTTTTTTGCCCACATCACCCAGACGCTCCGTCAGCACCTGCTCCACGAACATGTGGATATCCTCGCAGGTCATATCGAACTGCAGCTTACCGCTGTCCAGATCCTGCAGGATCCCCTCCAGTCCCCCGATCAGCGCATCCGCATCGGCCTGAGAAATAATCTTTTTGGCAGCCAGCATGGCAGCGTGGGCCATGGAACCGGTGATATCCTGCCGGTACATCCGGCAGTCAAAATGAATAGACGAATTAAAATCATCCGCTATCTTTTCCGTCTTACCGTCGGTTCTGCCTGCCCACATCTTTGCCATGAGAAATACTCCTTACTTCTTATTCTTTGCGTCCACCATGGCCTTGACCTGAATGGGAAGACCATAGAGATTGATAAATCCGGCTGCGTCAGCCTGATTGTAGTCGCTTTCGCCGAAGGTAGCGATCTCCTCGGAATACAGGGAGTAATCGCTCCAAACGCCGGCGTTGATCATATTGCCCTTGTACAGCTTCAGCCGAACCTTGCCGGTAACGGTTTCCTGGGTCTTGTCCACAAAAGCTGCCAGAGCCTCCCGCAAGGGGGTAAACCACTGGCCGTTGTAGACCAGTTCTGCATAAGTGATGGCCAATCTCTGCTTTTCATGCAGAGTCATCTTATCAAGGCAGATGCTTTCCAGCGCACTGTGGGCCTTGTAGAGGATGGAACCGCCGGGAGTCTCGTACACGCCGCGGCACTTCATACCGACAAGGCGGTTTTCCACGATGTCCAGCAGGCCGATGCCGTTGGCACCGCCGATCTCATTGAGCTTGAGAATGATCTCCTTGGCGCTCATCTTTTCGCCATCCAGCGCAACAGGGATACCCTTTTCAAAATCCAGTGTAATATATGTAGGAACATCGGGTGCCTGCACAGGAGAAATGCCCATTTCCAGGAAGCCGGGCTTTTCATACAGGGGTTCGTTTCCGGTGTCTTCCAGATCCAGACCCTCGTGGCTCAAATGCCACAGATTCTTGTCCTTGGAGTAGTTGGTCTCCCGATTGATCTTCAGCGGAATATTGTGAGCCTCTGCGTACTCGATCTCCTCTTCCCGGGACTTGATATCCCACTCACGCCAGGGGGCGATGATGGGCATATTGGGTGCAAAGTGCTTGATGGTCAGTTCAAAGCGGACCTGATCGTTGCCCTTGCCGGTGCAGCCGTGGGCGATGGCATCGGCACCTTCCTTCAGCGCGATGTCAACAAGGCCCTTGGCGATGCAGGGACGGGCATGGGAGGTACCCAGCAGATACTCCTCGTAAACAGCACCGGCCTTCAGGCAGGGCATAATGTAATCGTCCACATATTCATCAGTCAGATCCAGCACATATAGCTTGGAAGCACCGGTTTTCAGTGCCTTTTCTTCCAGACCTTCCAGCTCATCCGCCTGACCAACATTACCGGAAACGGCAATAACCTCGCAGTTATTATAATTCTCTTTCAGCCAGGGAATGATGATAGAAGTATCCAAACCACCGGAATATGCCAAAACGACCTTTTTGATATTTTCTTTGTTCATGATTGCAGCCTCCCGAAAGAATGTAATATTATAAGTATGCATAAGATTATACACCCAAAACCCAAATATGTCAACGAATTGCGTATATTTATGCATGATTCGTTAGTTTTTACTACACTTCCCCCTATTCCCGGGCACATTTCGGCAATTCTGCCAAATTCTGCTGAAGAAAACATTTGTCCACCGCTGCGACACACGCAAAAAACTGTGCACAAATAAAATTCTGTTGACATTCCGGCCAATTACCAGTATAATAACTGGGCTTGCACATGCTAGTGTAGCACAGTCGGTAGTGCATCTCACTCGTAATGAGAAGGTCGCCTGTTCGAGTCAGGTCACTAGCTCCAACAAAAAAGCCTAGAGCCGCAACGGGTTTTAGGCTTTTCCTTTTTATGATTAATCCCGCTCTAGTAACCAAATGGGGACCATTTGGGGACCGGAGCGGGATTTTTTGTGTTTTAGGCATGTTTTGCTAGCATATCTTCCAGTGCCGTGGCGGCCTTGCGGTCCGTCTCCTGCAGCGCATGGGCATAGATGTTCATGGTGGTTGATGCCTGGGCATGGCCTAACCGGCTAGATACCGTCCGTACATCTTGCTTACCGGCAATCAGAAGCGTGGCGGATGTATGCCGGAGACCGTGGAACGGGATTGCGGGCAACTGATCCGCCACAGGCTTACCGGCGTTATAACGGTTAATGGTGTCCTGGAAAGCGGAATATGGCGTAGAATAGGACATTTGCTTTCCATTGTCCTGGATAAACACCCATTCGGCACCTTGCCAATAGTCCCCCAGCTCCCACCGGTATTTGATCCGGGCCGCCTTAAGCGCCTTGAGCCGCTGTGTGAGGAAATGTGGGATAGAAACCACCCGGCGTGAATTCTTCGTTTTCGGTGCCTTGGTGATCTGTTTACCCGCCACCACGGAAACAGACTTTGATACGGTGACTGTATCGTTGTCAAAGTCAATATCAGACCATTCCAGAGCTAGCAGCTCCCCTTTACGCAAACCGGCATAGATTGCCAGGATGAACAACACTCGGATTTGTTCGGGAATTTCCTTTGTGCTTTCGTAGTTGCCCACGGTGTACTCTTTGCCGGTATCATCGGTGCGCTTGTGGCCTTTGGTTTTTACGGTATAGGGCTTTTCGATGTAGTCCAGGAAGGTGGCGGCCTGTTCTGGGGTAAAGAACTTGAGTTTGTCAGCTGCTTCCTCGGCCTGGGGTCGTACTTTGTCTAGCGGGTTGCGGTCTATAATCTCCCATTCTGTGGCGGTCCTGAGGACAGAAGAAAGCACATTGCGGGTTTTTGCTATGCTGCCTTTACTGTACCCGCCCTTTTTTCCGTCCTTTCGGGCGCCATCCTTTGTCAAGGAGACGAAAAAGGCGTTGAGATTGTGCGGCCGCAGATCCAAAAGCTTCAAATGGCCAAGCACTGGCAGCACTTTATTTTCCAGTTCAGCCTTGTACTTCTCAATTGTACCGGGCTGTAGTTTCTGTGCTGCATATTCCGATAACCAACGGTCGGTGAATTCCTTGAGGGAGATCTTACGGCCGTCCATTGCCATGCCGTTGCGTACCTGGACTTCAAACTGACGGGCAAATTCCTCAACGGCTTTTTCCCGTTTCTTCGGGGTAAGACTAGGATCTGGAACAAAAGTGGTGGTTTCTCGTTTCTTCTTGCCATATATATCCCGGCCACATGAAACGATAATTCTGTAACTGCCGTTACGTTCTTCAATGGATGCCATGTCGGCACCTCCTTTTGCTTGCTGTAGGTCGTGTCCAATTCGGACACGTTCTAACCGCTGGCATCAGCTGTGGCGGCGGTATTCCGCACCATGGTCTCAGTGATCGCTGGGTTAATAGAGGGGGGTATATCCAATTCGGACACATTATCAGTGGCGAGCCGCCACCGGGTTGGCTTAATAAATGGATTCGTAGAATCGGTTCACTAAAATACCATAGGTGGCGAAATGGTTTATGTTGTGATCGGTACACCCAACATTGTCAAAGAAGGCGTAAGCCATTTCCTGCAGCGCTTCAACATCAAGATCGTTGCTGTCAATGAATGCTACCAACGTCTCCGTTACTCTGATTTTCTGTTGTGATTTGATGTTGGGGTGTGGCTCACCATAATACTCCGCATACCGCTCAAAATACCATTCAATGAAGCCTGATATTTCCTCATTAGGCAGCGCTACAATTGGAACAGAAAGGCGAGAGGATTTTTCCGCTGGAATGTCCGTAGGACTGTCCGGCGGGAAATTCCTTTGTACCTTATTACCATTATTACCCTCTGAGTTATCCTCTGGTATTGGTTTGTTCAATCCGGACAAATCCATTTGTTCATTTTGAGCAAATGGGCTTGACTTTATTGTTTCAGCCAAAATCGAGAAGTTTACACGATACCACTTTGTTTGATCCATTTTTGACTTGTTGTAATTGCCTACCACAAGTAGCTTTCGGCTTTCCAGCTTTTCAAACGTCCGGCGAATCGTGCTTATGCTCCACCAAGGGAAATGGTTCTCTTGCCATCCGCGGTATGAGTTATACACCCAGTAATAACCATCATGGGCGGGCCGCTTTTCCCGCCTGTTGATTTTACACCAGTAGTAGACCTCCTGCAGCACAATAGCTTCATTCAGTCCTACAACCTGTGCAAGCTCTGAGGTAACTGGGATCTGAGTACCGTCTATCAAAAGGTATTCGCTCATTTGTAATTTCTCCTTGCTTGCTGTGCTTGTGTCCGATTCGGACACATTTAACCGTTGGCGTCAGCTGTGGCGGCGGTGATCCGCTCCATGGTCTCAGTGATCGCCTAGTTATACATTTGCAGCTTATTGCCCAATGCCCTGGATAGTGTTCTCGTAGAGAAAATCCTTCAGTGCTTCACTGTCGCCAGTATTGTAGTACTCCACAAGCAGGGTGTTGAACTGCTCCATGTGGCGGTCGGTGATCGTGAGGAAACCGGCGCCGGCGGCAATCAGGATCTTGTTTGCAAGGGTCATGCTAGTGCGCTTGTTGCCGTCCCAGAAGAATTGACCTCTAGCACCCCACACAAAAGCCTCCAAAGCCTTTGCGGTGGCGGTGGTGTCTGCGGTCAGTATTTCCGTCAATTCCGTGCTGACGACTTCGCTGGACGGCACAGGGGGCAAATAATCCGTTCCTGAGATCATCACAGAGCCGGTACGCAGCTTGCCCCATTCCAGTGCCTCATTCCGGGCGATATACTCGTTGATCTTACACAGGTAGTCCAGAGTAACCGGCTGATCCATACTCCCAAGCAGGAACTGCCAGGCGTCCCGCATATTCAAAATGGCTTGAATGTCGGACAGCTGCACATTTGGGACATTCACACCTTGCAGGATAGTCTTTGTCTGGGGGAAAGTAACGGCCCGATTCTCCATCCGCATACCACAATAGACATTCTCATCGTATTTCTTTTTCGCGAGAAACACGCTCTGCTCCGGTGTCATGTGGAATTTATCAGCGTAATTCTTCATTCTGTGCCCTCCTGATCTCGCTCCATTGTTTCGGTGATTGCGCGATTGATAAAGGCATTAAGGCTGCCACCGTCCTGCTTGTCGGCGTGCGCCTGGATGATCTCTTTTCTACCCTTGGCAACCTTGACCTCAATTCGGTCATAGGCCTTTTTTACATAATTCGCTGTTGCCCTCTGCTGGGCTTTAGAAATAGCCATGCTATCTGCCTCCGTCTGTTAAAAGTGTGGGGGCGGCCGGAAAACGGCGCGTCCTTTTCCACCGTACCTGTATTATAGCATAAAAATCTAGTGTCGTCAATATAGAAAAATGCACATATTGTCGGCAGTATATTTGTGCAACATTCCATCTTGAAATTATAGTGTCGTCAGTATATAATAAGACCATAGAGAACAGCACAGCCCAATTTCAACACCGCCTGTTGTAAGTGCTACACCAAACACAAAGGAGCGGAGGCAGCCGGAAAGACGGCAAACAAATCTAAGGAGGTAAACCAATGGGAAATGTCGTAACCATCCGGGGAGCCGTAGCCAGAGCCAAGGCGGACGGCCTTCCGGTCTCAGAGTACACCCTCAGGGGATGGATCAAGGCCGGCCATATCCCTGTCCGACATGCTGGCTGCAAGCAGCTGCTGTATTATCCAAATCTTGTTCGCTACCTACAATGCGAGGACGGCGGCGACCTTAACCCAGCCGCCATGGTGGCGGGCAGGCAGTGAGAAAAGGTTCACAGAAGCTCGCCACAGGCCTGTGGCGGCACCAAATAAGGAGGAAAGGATATGAGTATTAACGAAATGGAATCTAAGGTCAACGAGCTGCGGGAGCTTCGCCGCATGGCTGACGAGCTGGCCGGCGAGATCGCCGCCCTGGAAGATGGCTTAAAAGCTTACATGACCGCCAACGGCGCTGACGAGCTACACGGCCCCACGTTCCGGATTACCTGGAAGGAAGTCACTAGCAGCCGCCTGGACGGTAAAGCCCTTAAGGTGGCGGCTCCGGAGCTGTGGCAACGCTTTAGCAAGCAGACCACCACCCGCCGTTTTGTCCTGGCATAAGAAAAGACCCCTTGCATCAGACGCCGACCAAAGCACGATGCAAAGAGCCTTTACCCCAGCAAGCAAGAGGGGATGGCCTTATTATAAGGCCTTTTCCTCTAAAAAGTCAATATAGAATTTGGAGGTACACAATGCAAACTACTACAACTATCAAGGCTTATGCCTATCCGGTGGAGCTGAAAGACCACCGGACGGGCGTGTCCAATTCGGACACAATCATTATCCCCGTAGAATGGCTGCGCATCTGCGGTAGCATGGGACTGGAAATCTGTGACGATAAACACATGATCTACCGGCCGTATAACCAGAAGGGCTTCGAGGTACTGGAAATCGGCAAGCGGCAAAGAATTGCGCTGGTCGTTGACCTGGAAAGGCTCTACGAACAGCACAAGGGAACATCGGCGCAGCCGTCTTTCTTTGATGGAATGGGGGTGGTAACTTATGGTCAATCCTGATACTGTGGTTTTCCCCATCACCGGGGATCGCCTTGCGGAGATGCAGCGTGCCGAAGTTGGCCGGGAGCTGACAGCGGCAGAGCTGGAGTTTTTTAACGAGATCGCCGGCATGGCTAACGAGGCCTACGAAGCCGCCACCCGCGGAGACGCTGAGACCGTTCAGAGCGTTCTAAATGCCGTCAACGCCATTCCAGCCCTAGATGCTTATACCCGCCATTTAACGGCATTGTGCCGGGGCTGGGTGCTTCTGGGGTGCCAGAAAGGGACAGCGCAGCTAAAAACGGCAATCGATGGATTGAGCTAATAGGAGGTATGCAATGGAGAAAGCAAAATCGGTCAGTTACTTTGACATTATTTCAGACCTTGAGGGGGATTCATTCCCTCTGGACGAGAGCATAGTCATGCTGCATTTGTTCGGTGAGCTGCTGAGGGATGCAGCTCACTGGCTGGATCCAAAACAGCCGTATACGGTGGAGTTGTTCAATGGCCGGCTTGATACGCTTTTATCTATGCTTAGCGTGATCCAGCGCACCCTAGGCAGCGCAAGTCAAGACATACACGCACACATCACAGCCGGCTATAGGTTGTACAGACAGACCATTCAGAACAAGGACGGCTAGACAGACCACCCGCCACAGACTCCTACCTGTGGCGGGCCTTTTGTGTCCAATTTGGGCACAGTCGGCGTTTTTACCGTGGGGAAAAAATCTTGCACGAATAGGGACGCGTGGTATTTGCAAGCCCAGTTTGGAATTTTCATGACCCCGGGGGAGGGTGCCAGGGCGTAGCCCTCCTGCACACACGCCCGCCACGCTGCGGGTGCGTGTACGCGCCCAAGACAACCGGGGTAGACTGTAGCCAATCGCAGAAATTCGGGGGCCGTTTTGTGCATTTTTTCTTCAAACTTTGTGGCGGTTTCTCTGCACACAATTGGCAGGGTTCCGGGGGAAAGTCTGCATTTTTGTTGCAAATATCATAACACACGCAACCGTTTTAGAAAAGACCGTTTTTGTTTTTTCTACATGACCCTTCCAGAAGTTAATATCCACCACCAAGGAAAACGAATGACCTCGTGGCGGTTTTATTGCACTGCTGTTTTACGGCGTCCAGACTGCAGCTTTCCCTTACTTTTATATGGCTGCGGTTGCGGCTGAGGACGGGGCATGCGGTATAGAATGTACTCCATTGATGTGCCGTAAATTTCGTCCCGTTCTGTGCCACTTTTGATTTCCTCGGCACCAACGGGCAATGTGATTCCTTCAAACTCGGTACACCAATGCCCGTCGATTTCAGGCTGCTCTAGGTTCAGGCTCGGGATATAGGCCCTTGCCCCGTTGGCTTTGCTGTCGCTGCGTTTCTCCTTGGTTACATAGCTTGCAAGCCGTTGGAAGGTAGTTAGCTCGTTTACCTTCATTTGGTTTATATATACTTGCCCATAGGGCCAAAAGGCCTTGACGGCTTCGTAGTCCTCTTTCTGGAGCAAAAGGAAACAATGTGCATGTAAGCGGCTGGGCGTTTCTGGACCATCCAGAGCGGCAGGATCGTCCACCTGCGCCCATCGTTCCTTATCCCGCCACGGTGCGATTTCCCATTGCTGAGAATCTACCCGACAGGCCAAAGGAGAGGAAACAAGCGTTTCCCCTTCTATGGTATAGATGTATTTCATTTCCCGGCCTTGGCGTTTCCACTCCTGGCGGAGCTGCTTCAGATAGTCGGCAAATATTCGGCGGGCATGTTTTTGGTTAGCCGGCAAATGATCATCGTCAAAAGTGAATGTACAAAAACAGGCTGTCTTACTATCAAAGTTGGCACAAAGTAGCAGCTGGAGCTTTTCTATTGTATTCTTGATATTGATAAACTTCTGTGCTGCAGTGGTGGCGGACTGCTTTGCCCGCCGTACTGTACTGCTATCTCCGGGCAACGCACGGCTATACCGCACTACTTTCCTATATCTGCCGGCACTCATAGTACGAATATAGAACTCTTTTGCCATACCGCGCTTATGTCCTTTCCGTGATATTGGGTAGCCTTATTTCGTCTGGATGATAATAAATCCAATAGGTTTTTGGGGTGGCGGCCAGTTTTTTGGCGTAGCCATTTATTAGCCGCTGGCGATATAAGTACCACATCCGCCACCGGTCGCACTCTAGCTCGGCGCATGATGTTGTACGGGTACAAATATCGCAAGGACATACACGCTTAGCCATAACTTCTCCTATGCAGGTCCTTGTAATACTCCACGATTGCTGTTGAATGTGCTATGGGGCCAATCTCCCAGTTGGGGCAGTGTTCACCTTCAGGAAGATCCGGGGATTTACAATGTCCAGTGTTTCGGAAACTCTTCCATTCGCAGGTGTTGCATGTATGAGGAACAAACCGACCAATTTGGATTGTAGTTGGTTCTTTAGGAACAAAATCAAAGTCCAGTGTTAACGGCCCTTCTGGCGTTTGAAATGTTCTGATCATGTAAGACATTCTTTCTACCTCCTTCAAATACTGCCCGCCACGGCCTGCGGACGGCCTGTGGCGGAGGGGATATGTATGGGCCTGTTATTCTGCTGTGGCTGCATCTAAGGCCCGCTGGGCCGAATCTACAGCTTTCAAGGTGTTAGCCGCCCGGTTGCGTAATGTACGAATAAACCGGCGCAGCTCGACAGGATCACTGGACAGATAATATCCGCCGCCGCAAGAATCCGATAGAATCACGGCGCCTGCAGCTCGTTCACACTCTATTTCTTTTTGGAGTTCCCGGACCGTTTGGAATCCTAGTAACTGCGCTAAGGTTTTGGAAGGGATAGCATTTTCCTTTCCATACCGCAGAACATCATAGACCTTCATCATTGATTCTCCTTTATGATCCGCCACACGGCGTGGCGGCTTGAATAATTGTGAATACATGTGCAAAAATTTCAGCCGGCCTCAATGCGCCTAATGCTTACACCGGCCACCGTGGCGGAAGGTGAATTATCTCCGCCATCTTCACACTGCAGGTAGCGGACGAGATTGGGATAAAACAGCAGCATTTTACATCCTGCGTGCCGAACAGGGATAAGCCCCGCCTTAATCCACCCTCTGAGGGTATACTCTGATACCGGCAAACCGTCTGCTTTTGCTCTAGCTACTGCGCCCCTGATTGTCAGAACATCTGCCATATACAATCCTCATTTCTGCAGCAGATCGGAGAGAGGAATCCCCAGACCGGCCGCCAATTTCATAGCAGTTTCTTCCCGGCAGCTTTTGCCGCCTTTAATTGCCGTGATGGTGGCACGGGTAAGGCCGGACTTTTCGGCCAGCTCGTAGAGTTTAATTTCCGACCGGGCCATTTCGGTAACTAACTTGATTCTATCAATTCGCATTATAAATACCTCCTGGTAATAGTTTGACAAAATAAACAAGCCTGCACCACGAATCGCATCTCAGCGAAACATGGCGCAGGCTCTAAGGCTCAGGCACTTGGTTTGGGATATTCACAATTGCGTCCATCCTTAGTAACCATGTCACACTGCTGTGGCTCTGGCCCTCTAAGGCTCTGGCGCTATCTTATACTGGCCACATCTAGGCTGTGCCGTAGTGTGGTTGTGCCTATATTAGCATTGGCAATTGTAAATGTCAAGTGCTAATATAGAGAAAATTTAGGGGACCGCTTGGGGACCCAAGTTGCAAAACGGCACTTGACATTGCGTTACGATATGTTTGGAATAAACGGCAATTATCAAGTATTGCGCTAGCATTTGGAATACTACTGTACGCCCCAAAACAGAGGGTGCACCACTCGTAATGAGAAGGTCGCCTGTTCGAGTCAGGTCACTAGCTCCAGTAATAACGCCACCCCATCCGGGGTGGCGTTATTACTTTGTCAAGAACTGACTCGAACCATTCAAATGCAGTAGCTCAAACAGGAGTGGGGGGTCTTATTATTCTACCGTAACCGACTTTGCCAGATTCTTCGGCTTATCCACATCACAGCCACGGTTTACCGCAATATAATATGCCAGCAGCTGCAGCGGGATCAGACTCAAGCTTGGCTGGAACATAGGCTCCACCGCCGGAATCGGAATAACGCCCTGAGCCTGCTTGGCTGCTTCTTCTGCCAGCGACTCCAGAGTGATGCACAAGACATCCGCGCCTCTTGCCCGCACTTCCCGCACATTGGACATTGTCTTTTCAAACAGCTGCTCCGATGTGGCCAGAGCCACAACCAGCGTCCCCTCCTCGATCAGCGCGATTGGGCCGTGCTTCAGCTCTCCGGCTGGGTAGGCCTCACTGTGCAGGTAAGCGATCTCCTTCAGCTTTAAGCTGCCCTCCAGACTGATGGCGCTGTCCATATTCCGTCCGATATAAAAGGCATCATGGTGTCCATAGCACCGGCTGGCATAGTACTGCACCCGCTCCAGATTCTCTTTGGAAAGGACTGCAGCAAGATCCTCCGGCAGCTTCCGCAGCGCCTTCACCATGGCGGCATACTGCTCACCTGTGACGGTCTGCAGTTCTCCCGCCATATACAGCGCCAGCAGATAGATCACCGCCAGCTGGGTGGAGAACGCCTTTGTTGTGGCAACGGCGATCTCCGGGCCTGCACAGGTATAGATCGTCTGATCCGCAGCTTTGGCGATGGCGGAACCCACCACATTGACGATCCCCAGCGTTCCGGCACCCCGCCGCTTGGCTTCCCGCAGGGCCGCCAGGGTATCCGCGGTTTCTCCGGACTGGCTGATTATGATCACCAGATTTCTTTCATCAAGAACGCTGTCTGAATAGCGAAACTCCGACGCCATCACCGCTTCCGCCGGGATCCGGCAGGTCTTTTCAATGATATACTTGGCCAGAACAGACACATAATAGGCAGAGCCGCAGGCAACCAGATAGATTTTGCGAAGATTTTTCAAATACGCAGCACTGAGGTCGATCCCATCCAGAACCACCTTACCGTCACGGATGTGGCTGCTGAGGGTATCCCGAACAGCTTTCGGCTGTTCAAAGATCTCCTTCAGCATAAAGTGCGCATAGCCGCCGCGCTCCGCAGCCGTAATCTCCCAGTCAATCGTTTCCTGCTTCTTTTCGATCGGGTCCCCGGCAGCGTTGAAAAATTGGATGCCGGCGCAGTCAAAGACCGCCATCTCTCCGTCATCCAGATAGGAGACCTTCCGCGTATGGTTCAGGATCGCCGTCACATCCGAGGCAATGAAATGCTCCCCATCTCCAAATCCGACCACCAACGGGGAATCCTTTTTGACAGCCACTATGGTTCCCGGGCAGTCCGCACACAGAATTCCCAGCGCATAGCTCCCCCGGATCCGCGCCGCTGCCTGCTGCACGGAGGAAAGGAAATCACCGCACAGGTCATAGTAAAACCCGATCAGGTTGGAAACCACCTCTGAGTCGGTCTCTGAACGGAAGCAGACTCCTTTTTCCTCCAGCTGCTCCCGCAGGGCAGCTTCATTTTCGATGATTCCGTTGTGCACCACGGCAATCTTTCCCGAATCCGAAAGATGGGGATGGCTGTTAATATCCGACGGTGCTCCGTGGGTCGCCCAGCGAGTGTGCCCAATGCCGGTAACGCCGGGAACACTGCTGCCATCCCGGGTTTGTTCCCGAAGGGCTTGGATCCTGCCCCGTGTCTTTGCTACCTGCAGTCGGTCCTCCCCCTGAATGCAGATACCGGCCGAGTCATAGCCCCGGTACTCAAGCTTAGAAAGTCCATCCAGCAGGATCGGAGCAGCCTGCTTCTTCCCTGCGTATCCTACAATTCCACACATAATAGATCCCTCCTATTTCTATTTTATCATTTTATACTCTTTCTTTATCTGTTTCAACTCTTTTTGTCAAAATTTTTGACCAACGACACATTTTCAGGTCATTGGTCAAAAAAGCTGATATTGTCACTGTGCAATTGATGAATATTTACCAAATCTCCGGCAGTAACCCCCACAGCACCCATCTGCTGAAGCTCCCGGCAAGCCTTGCTTCCATCCTCCATGCAAAATACCGGGCTCCAGCCTTGGCGAAGGTTCTTTACCGTGCCGTCCCAAGTTCCACCGGTCTGATAACTGCTCTGGGCCACAAAGGTCTTTTCCCCCAGCGCGTGGATCACCCGATTCCGGCTGATGGCCCGCTGCGCTGTAAAAGGTTGGTCGAAGTCGCATTCACTGAGATACAGAATATTCTCCCGGGGTATTTTATCTTCCAAACCGTCTGCCACGACACAGATCACCGTGCCACCGTTGTTCAGGCAGGCAGTCTGCGCAATTCGGTCGGCTCCGCGGGCATTGCCAGATACAAGCGCATATCCCTGCTTGGCCGCCTGCACACCTACCTCCCATGCAAAAGCACGGTTGGCAGGCGCGATATCCCGGCTTCCCACCAAGGCGACCCTTGGCATGTCCAGTAAGGATACATCACCCTTTGCCCACAGGCAGCCTGGGCTCTCCCATCCCAGCTTTTGCCGCAGCACATCCAGATACGCCGCACTGATCCGGCTGATGGGTTCACATCCGGCCCTTTTTCCCCGCTGCAGATAGCGGTCCAGGATGTCCCCGTCAGACAGCAGCCCAAGGATCTTGCAGGCCATTTCCTCCGTATATCCCAAGGAAATCAGATCTTCCGCAGTCAGATCCCTGTCCTGCAATGCCGCCTGGGATCCCCGGACACGGGATGCCAGTATCCGCAGCTGAGAAACCGTCAGCGGTTTTCGCTGTGGATCTCCAAACGTGCCCGTCAGCAGCAGGAATCCCCGCTCCGGCCCTCTCAACGGAAGCGCTTCTTCACAGGAACCGGCGCTTTGACTTCTTCCTGAGTCAAGCTGCCGTCCGCACCCAGAAGCATGGGACGAATGGTAAAGTTACAGAATTTGGCGATCTCATCCAGTTTGGCTTTCTCAGGGAAATTGCCTACCATAGAATATGCGCTGCCCTTACGCTTTGCTCTGCCGGTCCTGCCGATCCGGTGGACATAGTATTCATTTTCTTCCGGCACATCGTAATTGATGACACAGTCCACATCATCAACGTCGATGCCACGGGATGCCACATCCGTCGCGATCAGCACCATGAGCTTACCGTCCCGGTAGCGCTGCATGGTCTTCTCCCGCTGGCTCTGGCGGATATCGCCGTGAATGCACTCACAGTCCAACCCAGCCCGCTGAAATTCATCGCACAACCGCTGACACATATGCTTGGTGTTGCAGAAGATCATCACCCGCTCGAAGCCCTGGGTGCGGATCAGCCGCAGTGTGGTTTCCGCCTTTTCCAGCGGGGTCACCGTCAGGCTGTACTGATCGATGTCCGGCCGGTCCTCCTGCTTGGGCTCAACCGTGATCTCCACCTCATCCCGCTGGTACATCCAGGAAACTGTCATGACCTCCTGGGAAATGGTGGCAGAGAACAGACCCAGATTCTTCCGGTTCTTCACCTTCTCAATGATCCGGGTCACGTCCTTGAAAAAGCCCATATCCAGCATCCGGTCAGCTTCATCCAGCACCACCGTTTGGATCTTGTCCAGACGGATGGTCTTGCGGTTGTAGTGATCCATCAAGCGGCCGGGGGTAGCCACCACGATCTGGGGCTTCTTCTCCAGCTGCTTGATCTGACCGCCAATACCGGCGCCGCCATAAAGCACTGCCACGCGGATCCCCTGGTAATAGGTCAGAAGTCCCCGCAGCTCATCACCGATCTGAATAGCAAGCTCACGAGTCGGGGCCAGGATCAGTCCCTGCACATCTCCGCATTCCGGATCGATATGCTCGATCATCGGAATGCCGAAAGCAAAGGTCTTGCCGGTACCTGTGGGTGCCTTGGCGATTACATCCTTCCACTGCAGGAAGCAGGGAATGGCCTCTGCCTGGATGGTAGTGGGATAACCGTAGCCCTTCTTCTCCAATGCCTTCAGCATTGCCTCACTCAGGCCAAGGTCTGCAAATGTCATAATATCGCTCATGTTTTTCGTCCTTTAGTATATGTTATCTGTTTCGTACTATTCTATCAGTTTTTCCGAAAATATGCAACCCATGTTTATTCATCCATGGAAATTGCAAAAACCATTTACCGCGGGTGTGGACAAACGGCCAAAAATATGGTATTCTATGATATCATAGTATTACTATGGCTAGGAGGCACAGAATCATGGGCAAACTAATCGTAATTGAAGGCACCGACGGTTCCGGAAAATCCACCCAGTTCAAGCGGCTGACGGAGCATCTTGCCGCTGATCAGCAGGAATTCAAAACGCTGGTGTTCCCCCGTTATTCTGAGCCCAGCTCTGCGCTGATCCGTATGTATCTGGGCGGCGAGTTCGGCACCAATCCGACTGATGTCAACGCCTACGCCGCTTCCACTTTTTATGCAGTCGACCGCTATGCATCCTATAAGCAGGACTGGGGACAGTGGTATGAAAACGGCGGTCTGATCGTTTCCGACCGGTACACCACTTCCAACGCCGTCCACCAGACTTCCAAGGAACCGAAAGAAAAGCAGCCGGAATTTTTGAAATGGCTGTATAATCTGGAGTATGACCGGTTGGGTCTGCCCCGCCCCGATTTGACGATTTATCTGGATGTGCCCACCGATTTTACGGAAAAGCTGCTCCGCGGACGGGAAGCCGCCACCAACACCCATGCGGACATCCACGAAAAAGATATGCATTATCTTGCCACCTGCCGGGAAACCGGACGCACTGCCGCTGACTTTTACGGTTGGACTGTGATCGAATGTGTACGGAACGGTCAGATGCGCAGCATTGAAGATATTCACGAAGAAATTTACCGCCATGTGCGGCACTGTCTGGAGGATTGATTATGGTATATATGCTTTTGGGCACCGGTTTTGAGGAAACCGAAGCCATTGCACCGCTGGACCTGCTGCGCCGCGCCGGAATCGAAGTAAAAACCGTCGGTCTGAATGGAAAGACCGTTTACAGCGGCCACGGAATCGGCGTGGAAGCTGATATTACCGTGCAGGAAACGGATTTTCATGATGCAGATATGATCATCCTGCCCGGCGGACTGGGCGGTGTAGCCTCCATCCGCTCATGTGAAAAGGCCATGAATGCCATCCGTTCCGCATGGGACAGCGGAAAATTTGTAGCCGCCATCTGCGCCGGCCCCACGGTGCTGGCAGATCTGGGTATCACAGACGGCAAAAACGCCACCTGCTACCCCGGCTGCGAAGACGGCATGGGCAGCGCTGTCATGGCTGTCAATGCTCCCTGCGTCCGGGACGGACGGCTGATTACCGGCACCTCTGCCGGCTGTGCGATTCCCTTCGGTCTGATGCTGATCGAAACGCTGAAGGACAAGGAAACCGCTGAAAGCATTGCCCGGCAGATCGTTATTCGCTGATTGGAGGTACTGTATGGATAACAAAAAGATAACAGATCCGAACCTGGAATCCGATTGGTTCGACGATCTGCTGCATCAACCCAAGCTGGATGCGGAAATCGGTCCAGACGAAAACGCTGTGTCCGCAGCAGGCCTGAGTGACATTTCTGATCTGGAATTTGAAAAGATCATGCAGGAAGCACTGGCAGAGCAGCTCAACACACCGGATCCCGCTGCAGAAGAAACACCCGAAACCACACCTGCCGCTGAAATTCAGGACGAATATGCCGACGAGGGCACACCTCCCCCAGCTGCCGAAGAAACGGAAGAACCGGAGGAAGAGGCCCCTGCAGATCCCAATACGCCGGTGCGTAAGGTTCGTCCCCGCAGGAAGAAGGGCTACGGATTGTTTGGCCTCCCCCATTTGCTTTCCACCGCCATATGGATCGCATTGATCCTCTTTATCGGCTCGACCCTGGGCCGGCTGCTTTGGCTCTGCGCATCGGATATGCTGGCCTTCGGCCGGGAGGAAAATACCGTATATATTTCCATCACCGATTCCGACGATATGGATTCTATTACGGAAAAACTCCACAGCGCCGGTTTGATCCGTTACAAGAGTGTTTTCAATTTTTTCGCTGACCTTGTCAGTGCCGAAGAGAAGATCAGCGTGGGCACCTTTAAGCTCAATACGCTGTATGACTACAACGCGCTGATCAACGGAATGAAGGAAAAATCCTCCTACCGGGAATCCGTGGAAGTGGTCATTCCGGAAGGCTACTCCTGCGCACAGGTCTTCAGCCTGCTGGAAGAAAAGGGCGTTTGCTCTGCTGAGAAGCTGGAAGCCTACGCCATGGAAAGCGAATTTGCCAATTACTGGTTCCTGGAGGGTGTCGAAAGGGGCAACAAGTACAC
Source organism: Faecousia sp. (assembly GCA_045576415.1). Classification (GTDB taxonomy): domain Bacteria; phylum Bacillota; class Clostridia; order Oscillospirales; family Oscillospiraceae; genus Faecousia. The sequence continues at coordinate 47,459 of JAZNGJ010000139.1, forward strand.
GCTGGAAGGATTCCTGTTTCCCGACACCTATGAATTCTATACAAATTCCTCTGCAAAGCTGGTATATATCAAGTTCCTTGATCGCTTTGACGAGAAATTGCATGACATCAAAACAGAAACGGGTACGGATTTCCAAACCTTTTTGGAAGAACTGAACCTGCGGATCGCCACAGTCTTGCGCCAGCGTGGCTATGACCAGAGCTATATCGACGATCATATGATGGATCTTTATGATGTGATCACCGTTGCTTCCATGATTGAAAAAGAAAGTGCGCACACCGGCGAGAACTATGACGTTTCTTCTGTTATTTTCAACCGTCTGACCAATCAGCGGGAATTCCCCTATTTGCAAATTGATGCGACGATCGTCTATGCTACCGGCAATTCTGACCAGATCGATACCAGCTTCGATACGCCCTATAACACCTATCTGTACGGCGGTCTGCCCCCCACGCCCATTTCCAATCCCGGTCTTTCTGCTATTCTGGCCGCACTGAGTCCTGCTGAAACCGGTTATTATTACTATGCACTGAATCCCGCAACCGGCGAGCACCAATTCTCCAGGACACTGAAAGAGCATCAGGAATTCCTGAATTCACTGAGGTAAGAATATGTCGAAATTGGAATTACTAAGTCCTGCCGGTGATATGGAGCGGCTGAAAATGTCGGTTCTTTACGGTGCCGACGCGGTATATCTGGCCGGTACCAGTTTCGGAATGCGCTCCTTTGCCGGAAATTTCACTCCGGAGGAACTTCCCCTGGCAGTCAAATACGCCCATGAGCACGGTGTAAAAGCCCATGTGACCGTAAACACCATGCCGCGAAATGAAGAAGTCGCAAACCTGCCTGCATATCTGGAGCAGCTGAACGATGCCGGAGTGGATGCGCTGATCGTTGCCGATCTGGGTGCCTTTATGCTGGCAGGCAAATATGCCCCCAACTGCCAGCGGCACATTTCCACCCAGCAGTCCATTGCCAATTATGAATGTGCCCAGAGCTGGTTTGATCTGGGTGCCCAGCGGGTAGTGCTTGCCCGGGAACTGAATCTCGATGAAATCCGCACCATCCGCCAAAAGGTGGATCCCAAGCTGGAGATCGAAACCTTCGGCCACGGTGCCATGTGCGTCAGCTATTCCGGCCGCTGCCTGCTCAGCAACTATATGACCGGCCGTGACAGCAACCGGGGTGCCTGTGCCCAGCCCTGCCGTTATCAGTACGCTTTGGTGGAAGAAAAACGGCCGGGTGAATACTTCCCGGTATATGAAGACGAAAAAGGCACATACATTATGAATTCCCGGGATATGTGCATGATCGACCATCTAAAAGACCTGATGGAAGCCGGTGTGGACTGCATCAAGATCGAAGGCAGAGCAAAATCCGCTTACTATGCCGCCATCGTTACCGGAGCTTACCGTCACTGCATCGATGATATCGCAGCAGAAAAACCCATCGACCCTGTCTGGCGGGACGAAGTGGAGCATGTTTCCCACCGGATCTACTCCACAGGCTTTTACTACGGAGAGCCCGGGCAGTATACAGAGCACTCCCGTTACATAAGGGAGTGGCAGATCGTTGCCAAGGTAGAGTCCTGCAACGAAAACGGTCTTGCCCTGTGCAGTCTGAACAACAAATTCCGCACCGGTGACCAACTGGAAGTGGTCGGCCCCGATCTTCGCCCCTTCCCCATAACCGCAGAAACCATGACGGATACCGACGGTAATGCACTGGACGAACCCAGAACCCCGCAGATGAAATTCAAAATGCAATTACCGGCAATGGTGCCGGCATATTCCATGATCCGCAGAAGCGTGGATCTGTCAGCCAAATAAAGGAAGAACCGCTCAAATTGAGCGGTTCTTTTCCTATGTTTAGTTTTTCAGGCTCTGAATCGGTGCGGGAATGCGTCCGCCCCGGGCAACAAAAGCAGCCGCGCTTTCACTATGCACCGGCATTACCGGCGCGCTGCCCAGCAGGCCGCCCATTTCCACCCGGTCACCCACTACCTTATTGGGCGCAGGGATGATGCGAACCGCGGTCGTCTTGCTGTTGATCATACCGATCGCCGCTTCATCGGCAATAATTGCAGAAATAGTAGCCGCACTGGTATCGCCGGGAACCGCGATCATATCCAGTCCCACACTGCACACGCAGGTCATAGCTTCCAGCTTGGAAAGAGTTAGTGTGCCGCATTCCGCAGCAGCGATCATTCCCTCATCCTCAGAAACCGGGATAAAAGCACCGCTGAGACCGCCAACATGGTTAGACGCCATCACGCCACCCTTCTTCACAGCATCATTCAGAAGCGCTAACGCAGCCGTCGTGCCGTGAGTGCCGCAAACCTCAAGACCCATTTCTTCCAAGATCCGGGCAACGCTGTCCCCCACTGCTGGGGTCGGAGCAAGGCTCAGATCCACAATGCCAAAGGGAACGCCCAGACGCTTGGATGCTTCCTGTCCCACGATCTGGCCCATACGGGTAATGCGGAAAGCCGTCTTTTTCACGGTTTCGGCTACCACATCAAAGGGCTGCCCCTTCACACTCTGCAGAGCATGGTAGACAACACCCGGACCGGAAACACCCACATTCAGAACACACTCCGGTTCACCCACACCATGGAAAGCACCGGCCATAAAGGGGTTATCCTCAACTGCATTGGCAAAAACAACCAGCTTGGCGCAGCCAAGACCGTCGTTATCCGCCGTAATTTCGGCAGTTTTTTTTATGATCCTGCCCATTTCCGCAACTGCATCCATATTGATTCCGGCTTTGGTAGAACCGACATTGACGCTGGCGCAGACACGCTCGGTGCAGCGCATGGCTTCCGGAATGGAGCGGATCAGCTTCCAATCCCCTTCCGTACAGCCCTTCTGCACAAGGGCAGAAAAGCCGCCGATGAAGTTCACACCGCACTGCTTTGCCGCCGCATCCAGTGTCTTTGCGATTTCCACATAGGAATCCGCCTGACAGGAGCCGGCAACCAACGCGATCGGGGTAACGGAGATTCGCTTATTGACGATCGGAATACCGAATTCCTTTTCAATTTCTTCGCCCACTTTAACCAGATCCTTGGCACAGCGGGTGATCTTATTGTAGATCTTCTCGCAGCATTTCTGAATATCTGTATCGCAGCAGTCCAGCAGGCTGATTCCCATGGTAATGGTGCGGATATCCAGATGGCGCTTATCGATCATATCCAGGGTCTGCAAAATATCCTTCTGATTCAGCATTCGCTCACCTCAGATCCGATGCATGGCTTCAAAGATATCCTCCCGCTGCACGCGGACAGACAACCCTTTTTCCTTGCCCATTTCTTCCATAGAGCCGCACAGTTCTGCCAGAGGGACAGAGCATTCGGTCACATCCACGACCATCATCATGGTAAAATAGCCCTGCATGACTGTTTGACTGATATCCAGAACATTGACATTGTAGTCCGCAAGCTTAATGCACACGGCGGCAATAATGCCCACCTGGTCCTTACCGACGACCGTTACGATGGCTTTCATTTATCTCACCTCAAAAATCGTAGTCCGCCGCAACGCGGGTGTCAAGGAAATGCCAGAAATGGTCCTTTGCAGCCAGATGGGCAGGATGATTTGCGTAGGCGGCCAGTGCATCCCGGCTCTCAAACTGGGAATACAGAGCATAGTCCATGCCCTGATAAGCCTGCCGGATCTCCATGTGGGTCAGTCCCGGAATTACGCCGACCAGCGGCTCCAGCTGATCCGCAATGATCTTAACGGCTTCTTCCTTATTCACGCCTTCCTTAAGTGTGTAAAGAACGATATGCTTAACCATAATTATCCTCCTCTTACAGTACGCAAATACCGGGACCGGCAATTGTCGGTCCCGGTATGTAGCGTCAATTATTCAGCCTCAGTCTCGGCAGCTTCTTCCTCTGCTTCTTCAGCAGCGGGCTCCAGCAGAGCACGAATGGACAGGGAGATGCGCTTGTTCTCAGCGTCCACATCGGTGATCTTGACCTGAACTTCCTGGCCCTCAGCCAGTACATCCTCGGGCTTGCCGATGCGCTTGTCAGCGATCTGAGAAATGTGGATCAGGCCGTCAACGCCGGGCAGGATCTCAGCAAATGCGCCAAAGGTCATCAGCTTGACGATCCTGGCATCCACCACATCGCCGATGCTGTACTTGGTCATGAACTGGTTCCAGGGGTTCATCTCAGCGGTCTTGTAGCCCAGAGAGATCTTCTTCTTTTCAGCGTCGAAGGAGATGACGAACACATCGATCTCGTCGCCGACCTTAACAACATCAGCAGGAGTCTTGATACGGTTCCAGCTCAGCTCGGAAACATGGACCATGCCGTCCACGCCGCCGATGTCCACGAATGCGCCGTAGGAAGTCAGAGACTTGACGGTGCCGTGGTACTTCTTGCCCTCTTCGATCTCGGCCCAGATCTTCTCCTGGTTGGCCTTGCGCTCTTCGGAAGCAACAGCGCGGATGGAGCCGATCACACGGCGGCGTGCGCGGTTGACCTCAGTAACCTTCAGCTTAACGGTCTTGCCGACCTGGCCTGCCATATCGCCGCCCTTGGCGACACCGGACTGGGAAGCGGGAATGAACACGCGGATGCCCTTAACGGTAGCGACCAGGCCACCCTTGTTCTCCTCGGTGATAACACCTTCGACAGTGGTCTTGTCCTCAACATAGGCAGCCATATCGTCCCAGATCTTCATGCCGTCCAGCTTCTTCTTGCTCAGCTGCACAGTGCCTTCCTGATCGTTGACGCGAACAACAAACACCTCGATCTCGTCGCCAACCTTCAGAATGTCCTCAGGCTTCACAGAAGGATCAGCGCTGACTTCGTCATAGGGAATGTAACCAGCGTGCTTGGTGCCCAGATCCACCTGGACTTCGGTGTTGCCGATTCCGGTAACGATGCCGATGACCTTATCTCCTGTATTTAAAGTCTTGATGGACTGCTCGAGGAGTTCCTCAAAGTTTTCCTCCTGCACAGCCTCAACATTAGTAATTTCGCTCATAGTCTTGTTGACCTCCTTTATTATCCACGCCGGCGTAGATGCGCCAGCCGTGATTCCAACATTGTGAACACCGCAGAAAAAATCCGGTTCCAGCTCGGACGCATTGTCCACCAGAACCACCTTGTCACAGTGTTCGCGGCAGATGGTAGCAAGCCTTCCGGTATTGGAGCTTTTGGCATCTCCAACCACCACCATAGCTTCACACGCAGCGCTCAGCTGGGCCGCCTCTGTCTGCCGAAATTCCGTTGCTCTGCATATTGTATCAAATATTTTCAAGTTAGTAAACTGTTTTTTTGCAAAATTAACGCTTTTTTTCCATGAGATTTCCGTAGATGTGGTCTGCGACACCATGCAAACCGGCAGATCCGACGGAATATTCTCATTTTCGACCCATGAACGCAGTTCCTCAGCATTCTCAAAGATCCGGCAATCGCTGCACCAGCCTGCGATGCCCTCTACTTCGGGATGGGAGCGGGTGCCCATAATGATCGGCAGTCTCCCTTCTTTTTCCGCCCGTTCCACGATTCCGTGGATCCGTTTGACAAAGGGGCAGGTGGCATCGATCACCGTTACACCCCGGTTCTCCAGCGCTTCACACACAGCCCGTGTTACGCCGTGGGAGCGAATGATCACCGTCATTCCTGGTTCTGCTTCCTCCGGCGACGCGATCACCTGCACGCCCATTCCGTCAAACTTACTGACCACATGGCGGTTGTGAATGATTGGCCCCAGCGTAACGACCCGGCCACCGACAGCCGCTGCCTTTTCAACCGTTTCCACCGCGCGGTTGACACCGAAGCAAAATCCGGCACTTTTCGCAACTGTTACACTCATACAGGTATCTTCTCCGCCACAATATTACGAATGGTCTGCACGACGGCCTCAATGTCCATGTCCGATGTATCCACCTTAATGGAATCCTTTGCCATCTTCAGCGGCGCGATCTCCCTGTGGGTATCCTGATAATCCCGCTGCTGGATCTCCTTGAGGATCGTATCGTAATCCGCCTTCTGACCCTTGGCAAGCAGTTCGTCGGTACGGCGCTTGGCGCGGACTTCCGCAGACGCTGTCAAGAAGATCTTCACATTGGCTTTAGGGAGCACCACGGTACCGATATCCCGTCCGTCCATGATCACGTTGTATTCCTTGGCAACATCCCGCTGCATATCCAGCAGCACCTCACGGACAACAGCATGGGCAGAAACCAGGCTTGCCTTCTGGGAGATATCCTGTGTGCGGATCTCACCGGTCACATCCATGCCGTTCATGATCATATGCTGCAGGCCATCTTCATCATACGCAATGCCGATGGTCAGCTCGTCAATATAGCGCTGAACGCCATCTACATCCTTGGGACTGACGCCCCACAGATCCAGAAAATAGGCAACGGTGCGGTAAATGGCACCGGTATCCACATATTTATAGCCCAGTTCCTTTGCCAGACGCTTGGCAATGGTACTCTTGCCTGCGCCGGCAGGGCCGTCAATTGCGATAGAATAGGTCTTAGCCATAACAATCCTTCTTTCTTTAACCATTTGTGCGGAGCAGCGCCAGCGCGGCAGCCTCTTTTGCCACAACTTCCTCCGGTGTCAGCCCCAACCGTTTACCCGTATCCTCCGGCGACAGGGGAAGACCGCCTTCCAAACCGAACCGCAGCGTCAGCAGCTTGACATCAGTTTCCGAAAGCGACGACAGAAGCTCCTGAATCCTCTGGCGCATCTGGAAATACGCAGTATCTTCAACAGCCTGCTCGTCTTCTGCTGTTTTTTCTTCCGGTACAGCCTTCGCTCTTTCCAGCATTCTGGCAGCTTCCATGGTTTCCGCGACAGACACCGCTTCTTCCACTGTCATGTGCAGCTCCAGTGCGATCTCTTCCAGAGTAGGGTTTCTCCCCAACTCTGTCAGCAGCCGCTCATCAACCGCCCGGTAATCCTCCAGTGCCTGCCGCAGCTTTTGGCCGATTCCGTTGGCTCTTGCCTGCAGCACCACCGCCTTCGCCATAACGATTCGGATCCTGCGCCGGCACCACAGTTCAAACTCACCGCCGCTGTATTCCAAAATTGCCTGCCATAGGCCAAGACCGGCCTCCTGGATCAGATCCATCAGCAGGACGCCCCGCCCAGTGTGTTCATACGCCAATCCGATCACGCTGCTCAGCATCAGATTGGTAAGCATAGGCAGAACCTTTTCGTTCCCGCTCAGATACTCTTCCGCAAGCAGCTGCGGATCGCCGCAGACCGGAATGGCTGCAACCTCCTCAAGATACAGTCGCAGAGGGTCGTTCTCTTCCAATCCCTCCGGCAGCCGATTTTCCCGAACAAGCTGCGCCTCTCTGCGCAGCCGCAGCGCGGTTTCACCCGTGCCATAGGAAGCGGGCAATTCCCCGATCTCCAGAAGAACATCCCGTTCTTCCAGCAGCTGCAGCGCTTCCTCGACTGTCTCCTCCGGTTCCGATTCCATCAAAGCCAGAAATCGGGCTGCAGAAAAAGTGCCGCCGAAAGGCAGGTCCCTCAGAACCGTCTCCCACGGCGATATTTCAAAGGAAAAATCCCATTGATTCATTCCAAAAAATCCTCCAATCCTATGCCGGCACCCTGCTGCTGCAGCTTATCCATGGCCTGCTTCTCGATCTGACGAACCCGCTCCTTGGAAATTCCCAGAACCGTCCCGATCTCCTCAAGGGAACGGCAGACACCGTCCTCCATGCCAAAATGCAGCCGCAATATCTGCTGCTGACGGTCTGTCAGCGTGGAAAGCAGCGATTCCATGGTCTTACTCAGTTCCTGCCGGACAAGCTCCTCATAGGGCTGCGGCGACTGCATGTCCTCCAGCAGCACTGCCAGCGTCACATCTTCCTCCCCTGCAGGCGCGTCCAGAGAGCAAACCTCCGGATTCAGCTGCAGCAGCTGCTGCACCCGGCTTTCCGGGAGCTGGCAGGCCGATGCCAGTTCGGCAAGCGACGGCTCGACACCGTTCTTTTGCATAAGCGCGGCTCTCGCCTGGCTGACCTTTCGGATCCGCTCCGCCGTATGGGACGGAACACGGATCAGGCCATGGCTGGCAAGGCATCGGGAGATGCCCTGCCGGATCCACTTGGTCGCATATGTAGAAAAATGGAACTCCAGCGTATAATCAAACTTTTTCACCGCCGACAAAAGGCCAATGCTGCCTTCCTGGATCAGATCCAGCAGCGGAACCCCCCGTCCGGCGTATTCCCGGGCGACGGAGACTACCAGCCGCAGGTTGGAATTGACCATCTGACGGATGGCTTCCTCGTCACCTTCGGCACAGCGCTGGGCAAGCTGACGCTCTTCCTGCACCGTCAGACGGGGATAGCGGCGGATCTCATCCATGAACTGGCGCACATCATCCTCACCGGAGCCATGGGGCGCCGGTGTTCGCTTTGTAAGCAGTTCAGATGTCATCCTTTGATCCCTTTTCTTTCTTTCAGCTTGTTTTGATAGGCCAGCAGATCATCCTCCGAACTGACGGACGATGCCTGATGCTCTGCGCGGATAATGCGAATACAGTCAGCAAAAGCCTGCTCGCTGGCGGGCCCCTGCTGCCGCTGTATGATTCCCGTAATGTGGGACATTTCCTCCTGCGTCAGATCCTCCAGCACCGCAACGGACACTTCCATTCCCCGGTCATGCCGCTTCTTCAGCTGGGCATACACCCGTCCCAGAAGGCTGGATGAGAAGGCCGCCTCTGTCAGTTCCCGGCTCTGGTCCAGAAGCGCAGGATCCTGAAGGATCAGCGCAATGACAGCTTCCTCGGCCATGGCAGATTTCATATTATCGTAGCGAATGCTGCGGCTTTTGGGCTGCAGGGCGGCAGCAGGCGCAAGGTCGATCTTCTCCTGCTGTTTCTTCTGCTGATGCTGCCGGCGTTTCAATGCCCGCTCGATCTCATGCTTCATGGCGTCAACACTCACCTTGGCAGCTTCCGCCACCCGGTTTCCATAGACTTCCCGCTGAACGGCGCTGCCCAGTGTACAGATCAGATCCGCGGATTCCTGCAAATATCGGACTTTTTGCTCATCCTCCCGAATGTCATACTTCTGGCGGATGGCATTCAGCTGATACTCCACGCGGTTAGAGGAGCCCTCCAGCAAGATCTTAAACTTGTCCGCGCCGAATTTCTTCAAAAATTCGTCCGGATCCTTGGCATCCTTGATCTGCAGTACTTTCACCTGCAGTCCCGCCTTTTCCAAAATGGGGATCGCCCGCTTGGTAGCGTTCTGACCGGCATTGTCGCCGTCATAGATCAGCACTACCTGCTCTGCATAGCGGGTCATCAGCGCAGCCTGCTCCTCTGTAAGGCTGGTGCCAAGGGATGCAATGGCATTATCAAAGCCATACTGATGCAGCGCCACCACATCGATATTACCCTCCACCAGGATCAAATAACCCTGCTTGCTCTTTTTTGCAAGGTTCAGACCAAAAAGGTTCTTGCGCTTGTTAAAAATGATTGTCTCCGGAGAGTTCAAATATTTGGCCGCATTATCATCTTTTTTAATGATCCGGCCACCAAAACCGATGACATTTCCGCGGACATCGATGATAGGGAACATCAGCCGGTCCCGGAAGCGGTCTAACAGGCCGCCTGTTTTCTGAGACACTGTCACCAAGCCGGATTCTTTCAGTTCTTCCTCTGTATAACCCTTGGCTCGCATGGCTTTGATCATGGAATCCCAACTGTCCGGCGCATAGCCGACACCAAAGGTCGTAAGGATGGATTTGGACATTCCTCTGCCCAGTGCATATTCCAGTGCCGCCTTGCCAACCGGTGCGTACAGCTGACTGTGGAAGAATCGGGCAGCTTCCTTATGCAGTGCCCACAGCCGCTCCTGCAGGCGGTAACGGGACTGATACTGCTCATCCTCCGGCACTTCCATACCGGCACGCTTGGCCAGGGCCCGAACAGCATCGGGATAGCTCAAGCCCTCCACTTCCATCTGGAAATTGATGACACCGCCGCCCTTGTGGCAGCCAAAGCAGTAATAGATCCCCTTGTCGGGCGCTACCGAAAAGGATGCCGTCTTCTCACCATGGAAAGGACACAGGCCAAACAGATTGGCACCGCTACGCCGCAAATTTACATACTGCCCCACTACATCTTCAATGGAGTTGCGCTGAACCAATTCATCAATAAAAGATTCGGGAAATGCCACAGTCTGTCCCTCCTTTCCGAATTTTTATATTATATCATATTATCCCCGGATTTGCCAACCGGCAGGAATAAAAATCTCCGTATATTTATCAACCGCATAGTTATCCGTCATGCCGGCTATATAGTCGCAGACGGTACGCTCCATGCCGTCAAAGCTCAGCTGGGGCTGAAAATCCTCCGGCAGTGCTTCGGGATGGGTAATGTAATATTCATACAGGCGTGTCAGCATCTCCTGCGCCTTCGTTTCTTCTCCCTTGGCAACCGGATTGCGGTAGACCCGCTCAAACATGAACGAGCGCAATTCCTTCAGCGCCTGTTCCACCGGGTCAGACAGGCAGAATTTACCTGCCTCCCGGGATGTACGGATCGCATCGCATACCAGCGTATCGATCCGCTGGCTGTGGTTATTCCCTAACACATCGGAGATCGCTTTCGGAATATCATCGTTAGACAAGATGCCTGCACGCACCGCATCGTCAATATCGTGATTGACATAGGCGATCTGATCGCTGCGGCGCACGACCTGGCCTTCCAGCGTTTCCGGGATATAGCTGCCTGTATGTCCTACGATTCCCATACGGACTTCATAGGTCAGATTCAGTCCCGCGCCGTCATTTTCCAGCACATCCACCACGCGCAGGCTCTGCTCGTTGTGACGGAAAGGCTTTCCCAAACAGTTGGACAGCGCCACTTCACCTGCGTGGCCAAAGGGCGTATGTCCCAAATCGTGACCCAACGCGATGGCCTCGGTCAGATCTTCATTCAATGCCAGCGCCCGGGCAATGGTGCGGGCGATGCGGGAGACCTCAATGGTATGGGTCATACGGGTACGGTAGTGATCGCCCTCGGGGCTCAGAAACACCTGGGTCTTATGCATCAAGCGGCGGAACGCTTTGGAATGGACGATCCGGTCCGTATCTCTTTGATAGCAAGTGCGCACATCCTCCGGGCGAGACTCCTGGGGTACAGGCCGGCCCTTGCTCTGATCGGCAAATGCCGCCAGCGGATTCAACCGCCGGTGCTCCAAATATTCCAATTCTTCCCGCACTGTCATAGGATCAAACTCCCTTCTGATTCCACCGGAAACGCCCGGTATTCCTGTCCGGTTTCCATGCCCTCGATGGTAGCCGCACTCATATCCGTCAAGCGGTCCAGGAAAGGCTGTGCCTGAGCTTCCGGCATCAAGATCTCCAGCTCCACCTCGGAACCAAAATCCGTCTGCCGGATGATGCCGCCGAAAGCAGCCACCTCCAGCTTGACCCGCTCATAAAAGGAATAGGGACACGGTACATACAATACCGTCCAGACCCGCTTCATAGACTTTCCTGCCGCATCCACAGCGATCTTCGCGCCCTTGGTATAGGCGCGGACAAGTCCCCCGGCTCCCAATAAAATGCCGCCAAAATACCGGGTGACCACACAAACGACATTATATAGTCCCTCCCGCTGCAGAACCTGCAGCATGGGCATTCCGGCAGTGCCGCCGGGTTCGCCGTCATCGGAAAAGCGCACCGCGCCGTCTTTAATGATGTACGCCCAGCAGTTGTGTGTCGCATCGTAATGCTGTTTTTTCATCTGCTGGATCATCTCAAGTGCCGCTTCCTCGGTCTCCACAGGCCAGATACGGCCAATAAAACGGGACTTTTTCTCTATAAATTCGTCTTCACCGTATTGGGTGGGAACCAGATATTCCTCCACGGGTCAGCACTCCTTCGTAATATATTCCTTCAGTCTGCCATACAAAATGGGATCAACGATTGTCTCCACGGCGATGCCATCGGCTGTATACTCCACATTCAGAACCTGTGCCCCGGAGTGCAAAGTATCCACCATGCCGCCTTTGGAGTAAGGCAGCGTCACGATCACATGATGACGGCTGTGGCCCAGAGCCTTTTCAATGGCAGCAAGGAGCTGCTCCATTCCGGCACCGGTGGCTGCGGAAATGGTTACCACATCCTCCCCCACGGGAATATCAGTCTTGTCCACCAGATCTGCCTTATTGTAGCACTGCAGCACCGGGATCCCGGGCTTTGCAAGCTGAGCGATGAGCCTGTCCACGACCTCGATATGTTCCTGCCGGTTTTCGTCGGATGCATCGATCACATGCAGCAAAAGATCCGCATATTCCAGCTCCTCCAGCGTTGCCCGGAAGGCATCCACCAGATGGTGGGGAAGCTTTGCGATAAATCCAACGGTATCCGTCAGCACCACATCCAGATTGTCGGAAACTGTCAGCTGCCGGGATGTTGTATCCAGCGTATCGAAAAGACGGTTGTTCGCCGGGATCCCCGCGCCGGTCAGTTGATTCAAAAGCGTGGATTTTCCGGCATTGGTATAACCCACGATGGCCACCACAGGCACAGAATTCTTCATTCGCCGCTCCCGCTGGACGCCCCGGACCTGCCGCACCTGCTCAATTTCCGACTGCAGCCGGGCGATCCGCTCCCGGATGTGCCGCCGATCCGATTCCAGCTTCGTTTCGCCGGGTCCCCGCGTGCCGATGCCGCCGCCCTGCCGGGAAAGGCTGGCACCCATACCGGATAGCCGGGGCAAAAGATACTGGTACTGGGCAAGCTCCACCTGCAGCCTGCCCTCTTTGGTCTTGGCCCGCTGGGCAAAGATATCCAAAATCAGCGCGCTTCTGTCCAGAACGGTAACGCCGATGATATCTTCCAGCGCCCGGATATTTCCCGGGGAAAGTTCGTTATCAAAGACCACCATATTGGAATCGGTGGCCTCTACCAGCATGCGGACCTCCTGAGCCTTGCCCTCACCGATAAAGCTATGGGGGTCGGGTGTGTGACGGTTCTGCAGGATCTTGCCGGTACAGAAGCCGCCTGCAGTCTCCAGAAGGGCTTCCAGCTCCTCCAGCGTCTCATCCGTTGCGGTTTGTTCTTTTTTAAAGCAGTCCGCGTTCAGTCCTACCAAGACCGCCCGCTCCTGCCGGGTTTCAAAATTGGATTCCATAGCTCCTCCGTATCATGCATTTTATTGATTATACCATATCATACGCAGTACGGACAATCCTTACGACAAAAATATACAAAAAGTCCGCACCACGGTAACGCAGTGCGGACTTCGCTCTTACTTCAGGCCGAAACGCTTGTTGAAACGATCAACACGTCCACCGGTGTCAACCAGCTTCTGCTTGCCGGTATAGAAAGGGTGGCACTTGGAGCAGATTTCAACGCGGATGTCCTTCTTGGTGGAGCCGGTCGTAAAGACGTTGCCACAGGCACAGCGAATGGTAGTCTGTTCGTAATTGGGATGGATACCTTCCTTCATGTTGTTCACCTCTTTCTTATCATGTAAAAGGGCATAATTGCCCTAAGCAATCTTCAATCGCCCGGATATCATAACACATCTGTCAGCGAAATGCAAGTGTTTTTTTCGTTTTTTTCGGTTTTTTATCAGAACGCCCAGTTGCCGTTCCGGAATACAGGAACCACCTTGCCATCAGCGCAAACAGCGTCAATATTCATGCTGTCGCAGCCGATCATGAAGTCCTCATGAATCATGGAATCGTTGATGCCCAGCGCGCGGCACTCTTCCAAGGTCTTATTGTGGTGATCCTTAATGGTATCGGCAAAGCCCATGCCCAGCGCCAGATGGCAGGCAGCGTTCTCATCAAACAGGGTGTTGTAGAACAGGATACCGCTTTCGCAGATGGGGCTCTTCTGGGGAACCAGCGCGCACTCGCCCAGATACGCTGCGCCTTCATCCATATGGATCATGGTGTTCAGCAGCTCCTCGCCCTTTTCCGCTTTGGCTTCCACAGCCTTGCCGTTTTCAAAACGGATGGAGAAATTCTCGATAAGCTGCCCCTGATAAGAAAGAGGCTTGGTGGAATAGACGATGCCCTCTGCCTTGCCCTTCATGGGAGAAATGAAGCACTCCTCGGTGGGAATATTGGGATTAAAGAAGATGCCCTGCCGGGAAACCTCACCGCCGCCGCAGAAGATGGCCTCGGGGATCATGCCAACCGTCAGATCGGTGCCGTTTTCGGCAGTATAGTGCAGAGACTCGATACCAAGGCTATTGAGATAATCGCACCGGGCTTTCAGATCGGCATTGTGCTGTTCCCAAGCCTTCACGGGGTCTTCATTCACCCGTGAAGTGTACAAAATGGCTTCCCACAGCTTTTCCATGGCAACGCTGGTGCGCTCACCGGGGAATACCTTCTTTGCCCAAGCCTTGCCGGGAACGGCAGCGATGCACCACTGCTGCTTGCCCTCCAGCTGGTCGGCATAGGGCTTGAGGATGGGATAGGTCATCTGGCGAGCCTTGGCCACCTTCTTCATATTCATGCCCTTGAGGCCATCAGGATCCTCGGAGATCAAATGGATCCGGGCAGGCACGGTATCCACCATGTGCTGGCGGCGGGCCTTCTGCCATTCGGGCACGGTGCCCATGGTCTTGAGGGACTGGTAGCGGACATGGATCTTGCTGAGCGGCTGATAGTTCCACTCCACGATGACCTTGCCGGCCTTGGCCTTGTAGGCCTCCTCGACTACCATCTGCACAAATTCCGGCTGGTCAAGGTCCGCATAAACCATGACTTCCTGGCCCTTCTGCACATTGATGCCGCAGCGGACGATCAGCTTTGCGTATTCTCTTAAAACAGTCTTTTTCATTGTGTGGTCACTCCTTATGAATTTTTTCTTATAGTAGCAGAATTTTCAAATACAGTCAATCTTTGTTGCATTATTTCCACCGCAGAGGTATAATAACCACAAATCATGACGCAAGGAAGAAACTTATGCTTACAAAAGAACAGCTAGATGAGAAATTCGCCGCCGGGCTTCGCTACCTTGACGGTGCCACCGGCTCTAATTTAAGAAAAATGGGCATGCCAAAAGATGCCTGCACAGAAGAATGGGTACTTGCCCATCCGGAAACGCTGATCACGCTTCAGCGCAGCTATGCCGAAGCAGGCTCCCAGATCCTCTATGCCCCAACCTTTCAGGCCCAGCCCATTGCACTGGAGCGGGTGCGCCTTGACCGACAGACGGAGGCCGTAAACGCCCAGCTGGTGGCTCTTTCCAAGGCTGCTGCTCCCGGCTGTCTGATCGCAGGAGATCTGACCACCCTTGCTGCCTATACAGAAAGCTGGAACCCCGATAATTTTGACTTGCTCGTAGAAAACTACCGCCGGCAGATCCGCGGTCTGATCGACGGCGGTGCTGACCTGCTGGTGGCAGAAACACTGATGTATCCTCAGGAAGCGGAAGCCATCTTCACTGCAGCAGAATTAGAGCAGGCAGGCGCCGTGATGTACAGCTTTACCATGACCGGCGACGGTTCTCTGTTTTCCGGACCCGATGCAGGACCTGTCCTGCAGGAACTGGAGCGGGCCGGTGCTGCGGCGGTGGGCTTTAACTGTGTAGCAGCGGATATGATGACACCATATCTCGTCACCAAGCTGCGCCGCTTCGTCCGCGGGCCGCTGATCTGCAAGCCCAACGCAGGAAATCCCGTGATCAATTCCCAAGGCATGGCGGAATATGCCATGACCCCGGCAGAATTTGCTTCCATCATGGCAGACTGCGCCGCAAACGGTGCAACATTGCTCGGCGGCTGCTGCGGCACGGATCCTGCCTACATTTCCGCGCTGACTAAGGAATAACCGGACTGGCAGCAGCTCTTTTGAGCCGCTGCTTTTTCCGTCTCACAGAAAAATACTGTTGAATTATGGTGCCGCCGGGAGTATAATATAGAAAAATGCAGAAATGCTAGTATTGCCTTTCCCGGACAGGAGGTTTTCCATATGCCCGAAGAATATACCAACCCTCAACGCCGCCCCAGAAAGCGGAAGCGCCGTTCCAAATTCCAGCGCTTTATGCACCGCTATTTTCCCTCTTTGATGCTGGTCGTGCTTTCCGTTTGCTGTGTCAGCGCTGTTGTTTTCACCATCAGTACCATCTCAAGCATGGTGCAAAACCGGCCTACCGATCCCCAGCTGAACACCCCCTCCACAACCACCGCACCTACAGACAACGCGGTAACCGCGCAGGTAGAAGCATTGATCCAAAAGGCGGACAAGCTGGCCGCCGGCTATGACTACACCGGTGCCATCTCCCTTCTGGAAGGCTTCCAGGGCTACGAAACCCAGACCGCGATCACCGAAAAGATTGCGGAATATACCGCAGAAGACAAGAATCTGGTCTCCTACCCTGACCTTGACAACATCACCCATATTTTCTTCCACTCTCTGATCGTGGATCCTTCCCGAGCCTTTGACGGTGATATTGAGCAGGATGGCTACAATCTGTTTATGGTCACCATCAACGAGTTTGAAAAGATCCTGCAGAGCATGTATGACCGGGGGTTCGTTCTGGTTTCGCCTTACGACATCGCATACGAGATCAGCGACGAAAGCGGAACCCGCTTTGTCTACGGAAACATTCGCCTGCCAGAGGGAAAAACACCCTTCCTCATGAGTCAGGACGATGTAAACTACTACGGCTATATGATCGGCAGCGGCAGCGGCAAGGATGAGACACCCATCTTCGCAAGCACCGACGGCGACGGCTTTGCCAGCCGCATCGTTATCGGCGAGGACGGCTATCCCACTTGTGAATACATGGATAAGGACGGCAATGTCACCGTCGGCGACTATGATCTTGTCCCCGTTCTTGAAAAGTTCATTCAGTCTCATCCCGATTTCTCCTACCACGGCGCAAGAGCCATTCTGGGCGTTACCGGCTATGAAGGCGTATTCGGCTACCGCACCAAGCCCTCTTACGAAACTGCGCTCGGCACTGCCGCTTATCAAAAAGAGGTGGAAGATGCCAAGAAGGTTGCCGATTGTCTGAAAGAACACGGCTGGATCCTTGCCAGCCACTCCTACGGTCACCCGCGCTACGGCGATTTGACTCCCGAACGGGTGGAGGCTGACTCTACAAAGTGGGAAAATACCTGTGAGTATATCGTAGGCGAGACGGATATCATCCTCTTCCCCCACGGCTCCGACATTGGCTCTTTCCGCAATTACACCACGGAAAACGAAAAGTTCAATGTTCTTTACGAGGACGGTTACCGCTATTTCTTTAACGTTGACTCCAAGATCGCGTGGACTCAGATCGGCGAGACCTACTACCGGGGCTCTCGCCGGAATGTGGATGGCTACCGCATGTTCCACCACCCCGAAAAACTTTCTGACCTGTTTGATGTCAGCGAGGTATTCGATCCTGTAAGACCCACCCCCGTTCCTCCCTTAAGCGGCGGCATGTAAGACCAATATACCAAAAGCCGACAGCATTAGCGCCATGCTCTTAAGAGAGAATCGATATGAATGTGTTGTAGGGCGGGGGCTTGCTCCCGCCGCTAACCCAATAAGCAACCGCAGCACCCTCGACGGATGCTGCGGTAAACTTTTCAACAAATTAGAATTGGTCAATATTTTATGATGTAGTATAGCACATAGAACCAGTTCAATATACCATGGAGAATCGCCCAGCCGATGGACTCCCATTTGACATAGGAGATAACCACAGCGAGAATTGCTCCAATGCTGACAGCGTCTTGGACACCCTTTACGGGGTCAATCTTAATCGCAAAATGGAAATGAGGTTTTCCCTTGCCGTAGATAATGCGCTCAACGGAAACATCAAAAACAGTTGCCAACTGCGTGAGTGTATCGACATCAGGCTGCGTTTTCCCATTTTCCCAGTTTGATACTGCTTGGCGTGTTACATGGAGTTGTTCTGCCAGTTGTTCTTGCGATAGTTGCTTTTCTTGACGGAGCTTTTTTATGCTGTTAGCTACTTCGCTCATAATAATCACCTCGCCATTAGTGTAGCAAT
Source organism: Faecousia sp. (assembly GCA_045576415.1). Lineage (GTDB taxonomy): Bacteria > Bacillota > Clostridia > Oscillospirales > Oscillospiraceae > Faecousia. The sequence continues at coordinate 65,436 of JAZNGJ010000139.1, forward strand.
GCTATTGTGTAAAAGCAAGCAACGATTCATTGCATAGGGAGAAACAGTCCAAATTCAAGTTTTTCGAATTGATTATATTACGGGTACCAAATATTTTCAACATCCCGGAGTGAAGGCTTTTTGGCGGGAGCAAGCCCCCGCCCTACGATAAGCGCGCACGGCAAGCAGAGCATCCGGCTGTCCATGGGATTCATTTATCCGGGCAGTTGCCCAGACCCACTTAGATACGAAAACTGGCAGATCAAAACGATCTGCCAGTTGCTTTACGCGATTCTCCGCTAAGGACACAACGCTTTCGCCGTCGGCTTTTTCATTCTTAAATTTCCTGTCTGCCCTCCAAGGCTCTTGACAGAGTCACTTCATCCGCATATTCCAGCTGGCTGCCAACGGGAACACCGTAGGCAAGCCGGGTCACCTTGACCTCCATAGGCCGAAGGAGCCGGGAAATGTACATTGCTGTGGCCTCGCCCTCAGTATCGGGGTTCGTGGCCATAATGACCTCCCGGACGCCGCCGGATGCCACACGCTGCAAAAGCTCCCGGATCTTGATATCATCCTGCGTCACATGGTTTAAGGGGCTGATCACGCCGTGCAGCACATGGTACACGCCGGAAAATTCCCGGCTGCGCTCCATGGCGATCACATCCTTGGGTTCTGCCACCACACAGATCACGCCCTTATCCCGCATATCGTCATTGCAGATGGGGCAAAGCTCCCGATCCGTCAGATTCTGGCACACCGGGCAGGTATGGACTTCCTGTTTCGCCGCAATAATGGCTTCGGCAAAATTCTGGGCATCCTCCTGAGGAAGGGACAGAACATAAAAGGCAAGCCGTTGGGCCGTCTTTCCGCCAATACCGGGAAGACGGGCAAACTGGTCAGTCAAATTCTGCAAGGCTGCAGGAAAATACTGCATAGTGCCTCCTTAGAACATGCCGCCCAGATTCAGACCGCCGGTCAGCCGGGACATATTGTTGGCAGCGTCAGTATCGGCAGCACGCATAGCTTCATTGACGGCAGCCATCACCATATCCTGCAGCATTTCCACATCATCAGGGTCCACAGCCTCGGGGTTGATCTCAAGGCCCACCAGCTCGTGCTTACCGTTGACGGTAGCGCTGACCATGCCGCCGCCTGCGGCAGCCGTATAGGTCTTGGCCTCCTGCTCCTGCTGCATACGGATCATTTCCTGCTGCAGCTTCTGAGCCTGCTTCATCATAGCAGCCTGGTTCATGCCGCCGGGCATACCCCGGAAATTATTCTTTGCCATTGTTCCTATTCTCCAATCTCAGTTATCTTTGATACTAATGATATCTCTGTGCTCTCTTCCAAAGGAAAGCAGCTGCTCCATTCGGGCACTGTTTTCCGGTTTGGCCGTCCGGTCCACCGCCGTAGCCGTAACCGGGCGATTCAAAATCGCGGAAGCTTTTCTGCCCACCAGAGTTAGAATATCGGGTTTGTTGATCATTTCCAGTGTAAAATCATTGGCGCACTTCAAAACCACCTTGTTCCCCCGAAGCTCACCCTGTATGGGAGCGTTGGGGGTGGATACAAAGAAGCCGGAAACCGGCGGTTTCATTTCCTTCCGGATGGCACTGACCAGCTCCGACCAGAATCCCACCGGTGTATCCGCTTCGGTTGCCGCCGATTCCACTGCTTCCGGCGGCGCATCCGCGTCCGTAGGCATAGGCGGGCGGTCATCCTCCGGCTCTGCCGCAGGGGCAGGCGCTGCCGGCTGTGTGCAGGTGAATGCGCCGCTTTTGATTCTCTCTTCCAGCCGTGTCAGTCTTGCGTTCAGACTTTCCGCGTCAAGCTGCAGCTCCGGCTGACACAAAGTGATCAGACACAGCTCTGCGTCCAGACGGCGGCTGGCGTTGCGGGTAAAGCCTGCCATGGTATCCTCCAGCAGTGTCAGCATCCGCATCAGTTCCCCGCCGGAAAAGCGTCCGGCAAGCTGCTTTGCCTGGGAATCCTCGGTCACGCCGGACAGCATGGTAATGCCGGATTCCGGTGCTGTTTTCAGGATCAGCAGATCCCGGGCAAGGCACGCCAGCTCATCCAGCAGCGCGCTGACATCCTTACCGTCGGAATACAGGCGGTTAAACAGCTGTAAAGCATGTTTGGTATCACGGTCAGCAATATAGCCCATCAGTTCGCCGCATTTCTGCTCACCGGCAATACCAAGACAGGCATATACCCGCTGGGCAGTCAATTCCCCGATGGTTGCGGAAGCGCATTGATCCAGCAAGCTCAGACCGTCACGCATACCGCCGTCTGCCATTCTGGCAAGCACCCGGGCAGCACTGTCATCAAGGTCGATATTCTCCTGATAGGCAACAAACTGCAGCCGGGCAGCGATATCCTCATGGGATATGCGGCGGAAAGAGAATCTCTGACAGCGGGAAAGGATGGTTGCAGGCACCTTGTGCAATTCCGTTGTGGCCAGAATAAACAGCAGATGCTCCGGCGGCTCTTCAATGATCTTCAGCAGGGCATTGAAAGCGGAAATCGACAGCATATGCACTTCGTCGATGATATACACACGCATCTTCACCTGCGAGGGTGTATAAATGGCATCATCCCGAAGGTCGCGGACATTGTCAACACCGTTGTTGGAAGCCGCATCGATTTCCAGAACATCCATACAGGCACCGGAATCAATGGTTTTGCAGGCAACGCAGCAATTGCAGGGATTGCCGTCCTGAGGATTCAGGCAGTTGACCGCTTTTGCAAGAATTTTGGCGCAGCTGGTCTTGCCGGTCCCCCGGGAACCGGTAAAAAGATAGGCATGGCTCATCTTCCCGCTGACGATCTGGGTCTTTAAGGTTTGCGTTACCGCCAACTGACCGGAAACATCATCAAAGGTCTGGGGGCGGTATTTACGGTAGAGCGCTTGATAGGCGGACATAAGCCCCCTCCTTACTCAGTAAATAATATAGCGGCGACCGGCTCATAACAAGATCGCACACCCACATTTGAACAAGCCAAATACCCGAAACCTGCGCAGCCAGCTCAGAAACGGCAGCCCCGCGGCACACGAGAAGATCCGCTTAATGCTGCTTGGTTCCCCACCTGACATGGTTCACGGGATCTCGTTGCGCAAGACCGTTCCTTCAACACCGCTTACGAGGTCCTGACAGTACTCAAGCTTGCCCGGGTGTAGGAATTCATCCCTGCTATAGCGGATTGCAGGCAACAGGGCACCGCTATCTCCCCGACTAGTGCGACCTTGTTACAAGCCGGTCGGCTGTAATAAGGCTATTTGATTGGGATTAGTTGATTCTTGTGTCGATAAAGTCAGCCAGTTCGCGAAAGGTGGTGATTTTCTGATCTTCCAAATCCAGCTCGATACCCAGCTCACTTTCCAGATCCATGATCATCTCCACGATATCCAGGGAGTCGATACCCAGACTTTCAAAGGTGCTGTCGGGCGTGATCTCGGCAGGATCCAGCTCCAGCTGCTTAGCTGCATAAGATACTAACTTTTCGTACATAAGGGATTACCTCCACATAAGTAGTTGGAAACTACAAGTATTTTAGTACAGGAACGCCTGTTTGTCAACGATTCTTTTCTGCAGCCGTTTGATTGACTTTTCTCAATCACAATGATACACTATGTACAGAAAAATATACATACTGAGGTGCTCTGTATGAAATTCAACATTTCAACCATAAAGAAAAAGCTGATCAAATCCGGGATCTGTCTGGCTGCACTGCTGGTGATTCTGACCGTTTCCAGTCTCACAAACCTCTCCGTATCTTTTGAGGAATTCTGGGAGAATTTCAGCATCACAGTGGGCCAGATCTTCAGTCTGTGTATCATGGCGCTGGCCGTGATTCTGAGCAAGGAAATCATTGCCATGCTCCTGAGCGTCTGTCAGTTTAAAAACCACCGGATGAATACCGTTGTTACGATCCTCAGAAGCATATTGCAATACATTGCATGGCTCGTTATCATCTGCTGGGGACTTGCCATCCTTGGTGTCGACATTGGAACGATCGTTGCCAGCGTCGGCATTCTGGCACTGATCGTCGGCTTCGGCGCAGAAAGTATGATCGCTGATGTGGTTACAGGTCTTTTTATGCTGATCGAGAATCAGTACAATGTCAACGATATCGTAGAGGTCGACGGCTACCGCGGAACTGTAATCGCCATTGGGATCCGCACCACCTCCATTAAAGACAGCAGCGGCAACATCAAGGTCATCAACAATGCCTCTATGGTCAATGTTCTGAACCGTTCCGAAAACGGCTCCGTGGCCGTAACAGACTTCGCAGTTCCCTACCAGACCGATCTTGCGCAGCTGGAAGCCCAGCTTGGCGACATTCTTCTGGAAATCTACAGCAATCACACGGATGTTATGGAAGACGCCCCTCAATACGCAGGTGTTCAGTCGCTGACCGATTCCAAAATCATCCTCCGCTTCACCGTTAATGTTATGGAAAAAGATATCTTCCATGTTGCCCGGATCATGAACCACGATCTGCTGCTGGCCTTCCGCGCCAGGGGCATCGATTTCCCTAAAAAATAACAGAGAATAGCACATCCCCGCGGCTTTCAAAAGCCGCGGGGAATTTCTTTATTGAATATGTGGCTCCAGTTCCAGCCATTGCGGAAGCGTATCCGTCAGCGGAAACAGTTCCCCGTCCAGATTTGTAATATTGTGCCGGCGTCCCCGATGGGTTTTATTCTCTTCATAGACAACATTTTTTACATACAGATAGCTATTACCATTCTGTTCGGGTTCCAGAATATACCGCACCTGCGGATCCGCAAGAGCCTGCGTCCGGGCAGCATCATAAGCGCCCGAAGCCGGATCATAACCGGATAAATCCACATAGTCCAGCTTGCTGAGCGCAAGCTTTCCCTCTTCATTCAGATCGTATATATTCTCATATGCGGCATCTGTACCGGAAGGAACGAACGCTGTTGTTTCTTCATTCAAAAGCAGGCCAATATCCTTATAGGCAACTTCTGAGGAAAAGCGGCCCCTTTTCACACTACCGTGTACCCGCCGCAGCGCGTATGCATTGTAATCCCCCACATTTGGCTCAGACCAGGCAGTATGAATAGAAAAATCCATTCGCATAGCCTGTTCGGAATCGTACTCCGAAGAAAATACACCCTCAAGGTAGGAAGAATCGGCTTGCACAGAATTGCCGTAAGAAAGGTAAAAAGTCGGGATCTGCACATTCAGAATGCGCATCACTCGGGAATCCCGGCCTTCCTTCTCCACATAGATCAGCGTAACGATCAGACGCTCTTCCGGGTCATAGTCATCTACCTTATCATTGTATACCTGCACGATCTTGCGGACAAACCGTAAGTAAACACCGCTTCCATCCGTCAAATCCTGCCCATCAAATACCGAAATCGCGTCACGCCTGAACACCAGATTCAGATCGTGCAGCTGATAGCCATTACCCTGCACGAAATTATCAGACAGGCAATCGCACACAGCAACAGCCGCACCGATATAGTTCGCCTGCTGCAGTTTTTTAGATGCATTAGACAGCCCCTCCTTGAAAAAGGACAAGTCCAGTGTAGGGCTGACCGGTGGGAGCGTAGCTCCCTGACCCGTATATCCGGGGAGATCCAGCTCCGGTTTCTTCAAATCAATATCGCCAAACAGAAAACCGAAGCACAAATGCAGTGCCGCAAACCCAAAAAACACAAACATCATCAGGTATTTTGCCCAGTTTTTCTTTTTGGCCGTTTTCGTACCGGGGCGGCTTTCCGGATACTCCTCCAGGACAATATGCTCTTCTGTTACAATGTATTCCTCCGGCAATCGGTTATGCTCCGTGGGATTTTGATACGGGCACATGGTATCACTCCTTATTTCTTCCGCCAGAGGCTGCTATGCCGGCTGCATAAGCGGTAGCCCAGGCGATCTGCAGATTGAAGCCGCCGGTATATGCATCGCAATCAAGGATCTCTCCTGCAAAATACAGGCCCGATACCCGCTTGGATTCCATGGTCTTGGGGTCGATCTCCGAAACTTTGATACCTCCGGATGTAATGATTGCTTCCGCAACGGGTCTCTTACCGGTGATCTCCAGCGAGAAGCCCTTCAGCAGTTCCACCAGCGCCCGGCGCTGCTGCTTTTTCAGGCTGTTGGCCTGCATATTGGCATCGATCCCCAACCGCTCCAGCGCCACAGGGATCATGGATCTGGGGAGCAGATCCGTCAAGGCGTTTTCCATAGAGCGGTTCTTATACATCTGAAGATCCCGCAGGATCCGCTCATCCAGCTTGCTTTCCTCCAGAGCGGGCTTCAGATCGATCACAAGACGGCAGTGTTCCCCTTTTAAATGGGCGCTGGCACTGAGCACCGTAGGGCCGGACACACCGAAATGGGTAAACAGCAATTCCCCGAAATCCTGATACAGCACCTTCCCCTTTTCGCTCAGCAGCTTGACCGCCACATTACGAAGGCTCAGCCCCTGCATTTTAGGGCAATCCTCTCCCACCGTCTCCAGCGGCACGAGAGAACCTTCCGTGGAGGTAACAGTATGCCCCAGCGCAGCAGCCATGCGGAAACCGTCGCCGGTCGATCCTGTAGTTGGATAGCTGAGGCCGCCGGTTGCAAGAAGCACATGGGAAGCAGTGTAACTCTGTTTCTCCGTCCGGACGCCGATAACCGCGCCGTCAGAGCACAAAATTTCCGTCACCCGTTCTGTCAAAACCGTAACGCCAGTTTTCCGTAATTCTCTTTGCAGGCACTCCAGAATCGACGCAGACCGGTCAGAAACCGGAAATACCCGGTTTCCCCGTTCCGTCTTCAGCGGGCATCCGTTCTTTTCAAAAAAGTCCATCACAGCTTTGGACGGCTGGGCTGCCATTGCGCTATATAGAAACCGGCTGTTTCTGGGGACATTCTGCAGCACTTCCTGCTCCGAGCAGTTGTTGGTCACATTGCAGCGGCCCTTTCCGGTGATCAGCAGCTTTTTCCCCAAGCGGTCATTTTTTTCCAACAGAAGCACCCGGCTTCCCTTTTCCGCCGCCGTAATGGCTGCATACATACCGGCAGGTCCGCCGCCGATCACGATCAGATCATACTTCATGGTGTTTCCACCCGCTTTTGATAGACATTGTATTCTTCCCAGATATGCTCCAATTCATTAAAGGTCTTGGCAAGCTCCTTCTCTCTGTGGGATGCCAGCGCAACGATCAGCGCATTGGTCACACTCAAGGGCGCCACCAGAGAATCCACCAGGGAGACCATATCGCTTTTGGTAAGCAGCACATGGTCGCAGTTCTGGCCCAGCGGCGACAGGCGGTTATCTGTCACACCGATCACCGTGGCACCGGTGGAGCGGCAGTACTGCGCGCCCTTGGCAGTTGTGGTGGAATACCTGGGAAAGCTGAAGGCAATCACCGCATCCTCCCGGCCCACACCAACGATCTGCTCAAACATCTCGCTGGCACCGGACGCGGTAATGATATGGACATTGGGGAACATATAGTTTAGGTAATAACCCAAAAAGCTTGCCAAAGTAGCGGCAGAGCGCACGCCCAGAATATAAATGCTCTTGGCATTTAAAACCGCATTCACCGCGTTTTGGAATTCAGCCCGGTCCAATGTCTCTTTCGTCTGGTGGAGCTTGTCCATATCCGCCTGCAGCACCATAGAAACGATGTCCTGATTTGCAAGCCTGTCATGGGCAACCTCGATCCGCTGGACGGATGTGAGACGGTTGACTACCATCTCCTGCATGGCTTTCTGCATGCTGGGATAGCCATCATAGCCCAATTCCACGGCAAAACGAACCACAGTGGATTCCGAAACACCCACAGTCTTGCCGAGACGGTTTGCCGTCATGAATGCAGCTTTGTCGTAGGATTCCGTAATGTAGCGTGCGATCAAACGCTGGCCCTTGGAAAAATCCCGGGCTTTTTCCTGTAGAAGCGCTAAAATGTCACTGTTCATGCTGCTGCCCTCCGATCCGGTTTCTTGCATTTATGATAGCAGAATTCCAATGCCTTTGCAAGATAATGAAGGAAAAATTGCAGGACTTATTTCAGCCCTGCAACTTCATCTTCCGTTAAGTACCGCCATGCACCGCATTTCAATGTGCCCAATTGCAGATTCCCCTCCGCAACGCGCACAAGGCGCAGCACATTCATGCCCGCCATGGCACACATTCTTCTCACCTGCCGGTTTCTTCCCTCGTGGATCACCACCTGCAGCACCGCCCTTCCGGTAATATCCGGGCCCTCGATCAATGTAGCTTCCGGCTTACGGATGGTATATCCGTCCAGAATTACAGGCTGCTGCAGGCGGGCAAGCGCCCCATCGGAGTAGCCATCTACCGTGACCCGGTAGGTCTTATCCACCTCATGCTTCGGGTGCATAAGACTATTGGCAAAGTCCCCGTCATTGGTAAACAGCAGCAGCCCCTCAGAATCCATATCCAGCCGCCCCACAGGATACACACGAGTACCGCAGTCTGCCACCAGCTGCGCCGCGTCCCTACGTCCCCGTTCGTCGGAAAGGGTCGTCACATAGCCTCTGGGCTTATGGAGCATGATGTACACCTGCTTGCTTGCGGACGGAAGGGGTCTTCCGTCCAGCAGGATCTTGTCGGTATCCGGGTCGGCACTGTCGCCCACTGCGGCTATGCGGCCATTGACCATGACCCGGCCTGCAGCGATCCATTCCTCCGCTTTTCTGCGGGATGTGATGCCCCGGGCCGACAGTATTTTCTGCAATCGTTCCTTCATTGTCTGTCACCAAACCATTTGTCCCAAAAGTGTTTCTTTTTCGGCGGCTGCTCCTGCTCCACCGTCTGGGAATAGACGATGGGCACCTTGCCCACAGCGGTATCCCCGATGCAAATATAAGCAAAACCTGCCTCCTTCCCCTGCACCACCGGCGCATAGGTAAAGCCGGGGCCGGAAAGGATGATCTGGGGCTTCTCATCTTCTGCCAAAGGAAAAGAAAAATCCTCCGCCGCCAACAGCTGCACCTTCCCCGACTGTCCGCCGGCGATCTCCACGGTGCCCACCGGCTCCCCTTCCGAAAGGATCTGCTGTAAACGGTATTTAGAAAAACCATTCTCCAAAAGGCTGGCGTGATCCTGCCAGTCATTGCCATCGTTGATGGTAACGCAGACTAATCTGCGTCCATCTCTGGTTGCGCTGGATACCAGGATCCGCCCTGCCGCTTTGGTAAACCCGGTCTTGATGCCGTCAGTCCCCGCAACACGCCACAAAAGCTTATTGTGGTTTGTCAAACTGCGCTGTCCGATCTTGATGCTTTTTGTCGATACGGTCTGGGCAAAGATGGGATTCTTCATGGCATAGGCAGCGAGCGTCGCCAGATCCCGGGCTGTGGAATAATGGCCGGGGCTGTCCAGCCCATTTGGATTTTCAAAATGGGTTCCTGTCATACCTAGCTGACGGGCTTTGTCGTTCATCAGCCCAGCAAATCCCTCCACTGTGCCGCCGCAGTAAATGGCAAGAGCCACCGCGGCGTCATTGCCGCTGTGAAGCATTAATCCATACAGCAGTTCCTGCAGTGTCAGCACTTCTCCCTCACGCAGGTAGATGGAAGAGCCTTCAATGCCCACCGCTTCCTTGGGGATCTGCATCCGGTCCAGTACATTGCACTGCTCGCAGATGATCAGCGCCGTCATGATCTTGGTGGTGCTGGCAATCAAACTGCGGCTGTCCGCATCTTTTTCATACAGCACCCGTCCCGTATTGGCATCCGTTAGGATGGCCTTTTGCGCAGAGATCGCAGATACCTGCAGCGGTAAAAGCAGGACGGCAGCCAGAAAAAGGGCTGTCGTCCGCCAAAGAAATCGTTTCATACACTTCACCCGGCATTAGTGTGACCGGGAATAGGCATTTTATTCCGCTTTCTGATTCATGCGGGAGTCGATAAATGCCGAGATCTTATCCAGCGCATCGGGGATCTGCTCGACGATGCGGTCTGCCGTGGTATTGGCAGGGGTCGCCACCGGAAGCATGCGGACACTGCCCTCTTTGACGATCAGAAACGCCACAGGAGTCACCTTAACGCCGCCGCCTGCGCCGCCGCCAAAGGGATGGTTATCCAGCTTGTTCAAATTCTTGGAAACGTAATCGGAACCGCCGCCGCCAAAACCGACACTGACCTTGGAAACGGGAATGATGGTTATACCGTCGGCAGTGGTGATGGGATCACCGATCACGGAATTCACATCCACCATCTCACGGATTTTCGCAATGGCATTTTCCAGCATGTTGGAAGTATTCTGACTCATTAATGTGCACCGCCTTTTCTTAGTTTCGTGATTTTCAGTAATTCCTTAAGGGCCCGGCTGCCATGACGGACCAACTGTACGAGCAGCCAACCAAGGGTAATGGTCAAATCCAATCTTGCAATGATCAGTGTTTTTTCTTCCACAAAATCGCAATGGACCTGAATATCTTTTTTCTTAATTACGAAATACCGCTCCAGCTGTGGATCCAGCGCAGCCACAGCCGCGCAGGCTTTGCCATAGTTGACAGCCAGATCGCAGGGATCGCCGCCCGCCAATGTGATTTTCAACTCCAGGATCTTCACCCGAAGCTTCCGGCGAAAATCCGCAAGGAAATCAAAGACGATCCGCACCAGCGGAAGAAAGTCCGTAACGCTGCCGCCCTTTTTCTCTGCCTGATTGGCTGCAGTGGCAGCGGCATTTTCCTCTTTCTTGGCTTCCTTTGCAGGTTTTTCCCTTTCTTTGGCTTTCTTTTTGCCGGGAATGAGTTTCAGCCGCACAGGGCCCGCAATGACCCACAGCTGCGCACCGTCGGCATCATATCTGGCACTGATGCCCAAAGGCAGCACCGCAAGCAGCACGATCACCGCCAATGCGATCAGCCAGCCCATCAGACTTCCTCCGCAGCCGCAGCCGCCTGCTCCATGGTCATCTGTTCTTCTGTGGGTTCGCCGAAATTGATCTTCTCAATGGGCGGCAGTTCATCAAGACTCTGCAGGCCGAATGTACGCAAAAAGTCCGGCGTTGTCCGGTACAGAATGGGTCTGCCGGGCACGTTCAGCCGCCCTGATTCTTCGATCAACTTTTTATTCAGCAGGGCCGCAACGCTATACGAGCTGTCCACACCGCGGATCTGCTCGACCATAGCCTTGGTAGCCGGCTGGTAATAGGCAACGATGGTTAAAGTTTCCAACTGGGAAGAGGAAAGCTTGGGAGGCTTTCTCGTTTCCAGTGCCTTGGTTACATAGTCTACCATTTCGCCGGAGGATACCATCTGGTAGCCCTTTTCCAGCTTGATAATGCGAATGCCCCTGCGCTCAAAGGAAAGGGCACCTGCCAGTGCATCGGCAGCATCTTCGATATCCGCTTCATCCGTTTCCAGCACAAAAGCCAGTCTGGAGATATCCACACGCTCGCCTGCGGCGAACAGGATCGCTTCAATGGCCCGCTGTAATTCAGTTTGTTCCATCCGCAGTCACCTCTGTGTTGACTTTTGTTTCATCCAGCAGTCTGACGCTGGGATCCTCGCCGGAATTGTCGTCTTCCAATCTTACCGAACCGGTCTTGCACATCTCCAATACGGAAATAAAGGTTGCCACGATCTCCGAACGGCTCCGGTTTCCTTTGAACAGGTTTTTCAGTTTCTCAACGCCCCGCAGGATCAGCCGCCGCAGGATCTCACCGGTCTTACGGCTTACGGGGTAGACTTCCTTGCCAACGATACCCTTAAAATTCACGGTAGGCGGCGGCAATCGGCGCTGATTCCGCTCTGCGATCTCATCCAGCGCCCGCAGAAGATCCGTTACTTCATGCTGATAGCGGTAGTTCTGCTCCTTGCGCAGCGGCTCCGGCTCCTTGGTAAACAGGCATCTGCCGATCTCATTGCGGGGCTCCAGCCAGGATACCGCCGTGCGAACCGATTCCATTGCTTCCTTTCGCTGGCGCTCCACCAGTGACTGCCGCAGCAGATCCAGCTCACTCTGCGCCTCCGCCGCTTCCGCCGCAGACAGCAGCATTTTCGTTTTGATCAGCATCAGATGAGAGGCCATAGTGATAAATTCACTGGCGATCTCCATATCCAGACGCTTCATTTCATCCAGATACGCAAGGTACTGCTCCAGAATCGCGGTTATGGAAACATCCTGGATCTCTATTTTATTTTTACTCAGCAGCAGAAAAATAACATCCAGCGGCCCCTCGAAGTCCTCCATTTGCTCTGAACGGGTGCGGACGATACCTTCCAGCCGGTATTGTGGTTCTCCCATAAACGCTCCTTGAACACTACTTACCCATAATAATTGACTGTATTATAGCACCGAAACCGAAAGCATGCAAGTGTTTCCCTGAAAAACGGCAAAAAATACGCGAATACTTGCTTTTCCGTCAAAATTATGATATAAATGTGATAGAAAACAACAGGAGGGATTCTATATGGCAAACCGCAGCCGCTATAAAGACCTGGAGCAGTACATGACCATCAGCCTGATCGCGTCGGCAGCAGACTTTATCCTGTATCTGATCTTCGCCGGCACAGGAATTATTTGGCTCAAGGTGATCACCGCTATTTTTGCCATTTTGATGCCGGTTTTATGCCTTGCCCTGCTGTATTTAACCAAAGAACTTCTGAAACAGCGCAGTCTTTGGCTGACTGCCGGCTTTTTCGGCATCTTTTTGTGTACTGTGGTGTCTTTGATCGCCAACTTCCCCAGCCCCGCCGTTTGATCATTAAAATGTTTCTCCCTGCAGCATATCGCTGCAGGGAGTTTTTATTGACTGCACAGAGTACAGCAGTTGCTGAAAACAGAACCGTCCGCGTACACGGCATGCTCCAGGATCCTGCGAAAGCCGCATTTTTCGTGGGTGCGCAGGGATGCCGTGTTTCGTTTTCCCACATGGGAATAAATCTTTCTATCCCCCACAGTCTGCAGTACCGCCGCCACAAGATCCGCAGCATAGCCCTTTTTTCGCTGACAGGGCATAGTTTCCAGTGCTTCCAGAAGCAAGCCATCCTGATAAGGCTCCAGCCGCAGGGCGCTGACATACTTCCCATCCACGATCCAGACGCAGTACTGTGCTCCATCCGTTCTGAAAAAGCATTCCTTCAGATACTGATGGAAGCTTTGCTCCGCCAGAAGAAGCCACTGCTCCTTCGGCTCATGGGGAAAGAACTCCGCAGCGTTCTCCAGATTTCCTTCCTCATAGACATCCATCAGCTGCCGGAAGTCCAGATCCTTCAGTTTATGTGCGACAAACAGCATCCTGTTCCTCCTTAAATGGCATACTGGCTTTGATACAGCCGGTGATAAAATCCCTGCTTGTTAAGAAGCTCCTTATGTGTTCCCTGCTCCACGATATGTCCGTGATCCAGCACCAGAATCACATCCGAATCCACGATGGTGCTTAAGCGGTGGGCAATGACGAAGCAGGTCTTTCCCTTCATCAGCTCATCCATAGCCTTTTGAATCAGCACCTCGGTTCTGGTATCCACATTGGAAGTCGCCTCATCCAGGATCAGCAGCGGTTTGTCCGCCAGGAACGCCCGGGCAATGGTCAAAAGCTGCTTCTGGCCGCCGGAAAGGTTCGTGGTATCCTCACCGATGACGGTATCATACCCATCGGGCATGGTGCGAATAAAATGGTCGCAGTAAGCTCTGCGGCAGGCGTCCTCCACTTCTTCCCGGCTGGCACCCGGCTTGCCATAGGCCACATTTTCGAGGATCGTGCCCCGGAACAGCCAGGTATCCTGCAGAACCATACCAAACTGCTCCCGCAGCGCATCTCTGGAAAGCTCTGCCGTATTTCTGCCATCCAGCAAAATGGTTCCGCTGTCGATATCATAAAACCGCATCAGAAGATTGACGATGGTCGTCTTTCCCGCACCGGTAGGGCCGACGATGGCCACATTCTGCCCCGGTTGAACCTGTAGATTCAGATCCTCGATCAGCGGCTCCTCTTTGGTATAGGAGAAGCCCACATTCCGGAACTCGATCCTGCCCTTTACTTCTTCCTCCGGTGAATCCCCGGAAGTTTCCTCTTCCTCCGCGTCAAAAATGGCAAAAACTCTGCGGGCCGAGGCTTTGACATGGTTCAGGTTTGCAAAGCCCATGGCGATCTGCTCCAGCGGGGACGCAAACTGCCGGGCGTATAAAACGATGGTCACCACCACGCCCACACTGACTCCGCTTTTCAGCATCAGCAATCCGCCGATCAGATTGATGAGAATATAGGCAAGGGCATTGGAAAACTTGATCAGCGGCTGCACAACAGAGCCTGTAAAATTGGCCTTCGCCGTGGAATCATACAACTTTTGATTGACTTTGGTGTGCTTTTCCTGGGTGTATTCCTCCAGGTTATAGGCTTTTGTAGTGGGATAATTGGAAAAGGATTCCTCCACCAGTTCTGTCAGCTTGCCGGAAGCAGCAAACATATCATCGTAGTGCTTCTCGCTGATACCGGCGATCTTGGAAGACAGGAGCATGGAAAGTGGTGTCAGCAGCACCACAAAGCATGCAAGGATCCAGTTCTCCAGGAACATGGCCACCGCGATCATGACGATCTGAAAGATCCCCTTGACCATAATGTCAAAGATCTGGTGTACATATCCGCCGATCTCCGACACATCCCCGGTCATGCGGCTGAGGATATCGCCCACCGGTGTCTGATCCACATATTTCACCGGCAGGCGCTTGATCTTTTCCGAGATCTTGATGCGGATATTGCAGGTAAAGTGACGGCTGACCACCTTGTTCATCAGCAGCATATTCAGCCAACTGAGAAGCCCATGGGCACCGTAGACAACCACCAGAACCCAAATTCCTTCCAGCAGTGCGTCTGCCACGGTTCCGACCCTTCCGCCGTCCCAGTAATCATACAAGATCTGCACCAGACCGCCAAGGATCTCCGGCGCCGCCACTGCGCACAAGACCGCCAGAATATCCAGCACCGCCCCCAGCGCAAGCCAGAGCGCAATGGGCTTTGCCTCTGCCGCCAGACGCATAATCGTATTATCCTTTTCCTTTTTTACAGTCTTTTTCATATTGCCGCACCCCCTGTCTGGGACGCATAGATCTCCTGATAAACGTTGCAGCGCTGCAGCAGCTCTTCATGGGTACCGGAATCCACCAGCATTCCCTTATCCATCACGAAAATGCAGTCGGAATGCATGGCAGAGGTCACCCGCTGGGTAATGATGATCTGGGTCTTACGGGCGATCTTCTCACTCAAAGCTCTGCGCAGATTGGCTTCCGTCAGAAAATCCAGCGCAGAAAAGCTGTCATCGAAAATATAGATAGGCGCATCCTTCAGAACCGCTCTGGCGATGCTCAGCCGCTGCTTTTGTCCGCCGGATAAATTCTTGCCGGACTGCTTGATCTCATGATCCAGTCCTTCGGCATAGTTGTTGACGAACGAATCTGCCTGGGCGATCTTAAGCGCATCCCAAACCTCCGAGTCGATCGCATCCTGCCGGCCCATCCGCACATTTTCGCCAACGGTTCCGGAATAGATGGTGGCATTCTGCAGTACGCAGCTCATATTCTGCCGCATGGTATGGCGGCTGAGCCGGGTCGTAGGAATGCCGTCCAGAAAGACCGTTCCATCCGTAGGCATCCGGAAGCCCAGCAGCATACTGACAACGGTGCTTTTTCCCGCGCCGGTACCGCCGATGATGGACACCTTCTGTCCTTTGCGGATATGCAGGGTAATGTCCTTCAGAGCAGGCTCCGCCGCACCCTCGTAGCAAAAGGACACATGATCAAACCGGATATCGCCGGACAGTGTAAGCCCCTGCCGCTGCACAGGGTCAGCCATTCCCTGGGCATGGAGCACCTGACCGATCCGCTTGGATGCCACCTGCGCATGGGGGAACATGATGATGGTAAACGCGCCCATCAGCACGCCGCTGGCTACCAGCGATACATACTGCACAATGGCAAACACATCTGCACCGGTCAGATCACTGCCGGTCTCCATTCGCAGACCGCCCAGATACACAATGATCACAATGGCAAGATTCAGCAAAAAGGTCGCCAACGGTGTGATCAGCCCCATAGATACATTGCCTTTGATGATGCTTTCCGCCATGATCCGGGTGGCCTCCGCAATGCGCCCATGCTCCTTTTCTTCCGCATTGAACGCCCGGATCACCCGAATGCCCCGCAGGCGCTGGCGCATGATATCATTCTGCTTGTCGATGTACTCGTCCGACTTCTCCCACAGGGGCATGATCTTTCTTCCTATTATGATGACAACTGCAAAGATCACAGGGACAAAAGCCAGCAGCGTCAGTGCCAGCGTCACATCCTTCCACATTGCCAGTATGACACCGCCAAAAAACAGCACCGGAATGGTGATCACCGTGCCGCACAGCTCGGAAGCGATCCAGGAAACCGTCTGCACATCATGGGTCGCCCGGGTCACAAGCGCAGACGCGCCAAGCTGCCCGAACTCCTCAAAGCTCATGGCGTTGACCTTCCGGAACACATCCGCACGAACATCCCTGCAAAACCCAGCCACCACCCGGCAGGAGACCCAAGAGCCCCACAGCACTGTCGCCAGCGAGACAAGGGACACCGCCAGCATTCGAACGCAGCAGGCAACAATATACGCAAGGTCTTCATTGTGGACGCCCTTGTTCAGAATGTCGCTCATAATAGCAGGCAGCAAAAGCTCACACACCGTCGATGCCATTACCAAAACGGTGGCAAGTACCAGCCCTTTCCGATAGGGCTTCAAATATTTCAGCATTTCTTTCATTTTCTTACCTCAAAAAGCGCACAAAAAACGGCCCAAGCCAAAGCTTGCGCCGTACAACAATATCCCACGCAGGTAACTCTTACCGCGCAGAACCACAAGGAGCAAGTCTAAGGCCGAAAAATTCTACATTCACAGATACACAAATGTTGTTCAACATATTGACTTCCTCCTTTCCTTTCAAATTCTGGGGTGATTGTAGCATACATATTTTGGTTTGTCAAACAAAAAATAGCATGATGACAGAATTCCTGCAAGCAATGCATTTCGCCTCGTTTTCTATCAAAAAAGTTCTGATTTCAGCGTATATGCATTATGCATTATTTCTTAATATCCCTTTCATGCAACACATATTCAAAAAGTTATTCACACTTTCCACAGGTTTTTCCACAGGCACCACCCACGCAAACCCTCTGTCGAAATTTGCCGAATTCAGCAATTCCCCTTGTTTTCTTAACATTTCATCCATAAAATTGTCATATTTTTTAGCAGTCACAAACCGGTTATTCATTATTTGCATGAATAATGCAAAATCCTTTAAAAAATGCAGAAGCCCAAAAGGGCCTCTGCATTTTTTCACACCGTTTCGCCTAAAATGGACTTTGTGGCATAGGCGTTCAGGCTCATATCCGCCACATTTCCGGCTTTCCATTCATAGTATGCCTGAGCGCCGATCATAGCACCGTTATCACCGCACAGCTTCAGCGGCGGCATATAAACTTCCGCGCCAAGCGTTTCCGCGGCAGAAAAAACATCCTGCCGGATCCGGGAGTTTGCAGCCACGCCCCCGGCCACTGCCACCTTTTTCAGGCCCGTTTCCTGCAGTGCCTGCACCACTCTGGGTGCCAGTGTATCCGACACCGCGGCAGTGAAGGAAGCACACAGACTGGGAATGTCCAGCTCCTCTCCCACCTGCTGGGCATGGTGGATCAGATTCAAGGCTGCGGTCTTGAGTCCGGAAAAGCTCATATCATAAGGGTTGGCACCGGGGCGGCTTCTGGGAAGATCGTATTTTTTGTCGTCCCCCTGCCGGGCCATTTTGTCCAGCGCGGCACCGCCGGGATACGGCATTCCCAATACACGGCCCACCTTGTCAAAGCATTCGCCTGCTGCATCATCAAGGGTCGTGCCAAGGATCCGCATATCCGTATAATCCTTCACTTCGATGATCATGGTGTGACCGCCGGATACCACCAAGCACAAAAACGGCGGCTCCAGATCGGGGTATGCCAGATAATTGGCAGCAATATGCCCGCGGATATGGTGCACAGGGATCAGCGGCTTATCCAGTGCCAGCGCTGCAGCCTTTGCAAAATTCACACCCACCAACACCGCACCGATAAGTCCCGGCGCATAGGTCACTGCCACAGCATCAATATCCGATCGATTCAGCCCGGTTTCTGCCAAGGCCTGATCCGCAAGAGCATAGATGGCCTCCATATGCTTGCGGGAAGCGATCTCCGGCACAACGCCGCCGTATTCCCGGTGCAGCGCCACCTGGGATGCAATGCAGTCGCACAGCACTTCCCGCCCGTCCCGGACGATGGCTACAGCAGTTTCATCGCAGGAGGATTCCACAGCCAGAATGTTCATACTTCCCACTCCTTTCGCAGGATCAAAGCATCCTCTCTCGGATTTCTGTAGTAATTGGGTCTGCGGCCAGCCTGCCGGAAACCCAGCTTTTCATACAAAGCAATTGCAGGTTCATTAGATGAGCGGACTTCCAGTGTCAGGCTGCTGCTTTCCCGCTGTTTCAGTTCCATTATTAACTGCTCAATAAGGATCCCGCCGATCCCCTTGCGCCGGTAATCGGGGTGAACCGCAACATTCATCATGTCCGTTTCTCCGCACACCGTCTGAGAGCCGACATAGCCCACTACCATATCCCCACTCAACGCAACCATCCACAACGCCAGATCATTTTGCAGCTCGGAAGCAATGCTCTTCTCGCTCCAGGGCATGGAAAAGCACATTTTCTCCAGCTCCGCCACCTGTGCCACATGGTCTGCCTGCATTTGTACAATTCTCATCATTTCGCTTCAAACCAGCTCTTTCCGATTTTTGCCTCTGCCGTCAGCGGCACGGACAGGCTCGCTACCTGCTCCATCTCTCGGCTGATGAGCGCAGCCACCGATTCCGCAATGGATTCCGGGCACTCTACAATCAGTTCGTCGTGGACCTGCAGCAGCAGCTTTGCTTCCGGGTACTTATCCCGCAATGCCTGATCCACACGGATCATGGCCATTTTGATCAGATCTGCCGCCGTACCCTGTATGGGCGTATTCAGCGCAATGCGCTCTGCGCCGCTTCGGATGTTGAAATTGCTGGACTTCAGCTCCGGAATATACCGCTTGCGGCCATACATGGTTTCCGTGAAGCCCTTCTCCCGGGCATCGATGACCACCTGCTTCATATATTTGCCCACGCCTGCGTACTTAGCAAGGTAGCTTTCGATATAATCCTTGGCCTCATACCGGCTGACACCGATATCCTCTGCCAGTGAGAATTCGGAAATGCCGTAAACAATCCCAAAATTGACCGCCTTGGCATGACGCCGCTGCAGCGCGCTCACCTGCTCCGGCTCTACGCCAAAAACCTGAGAAGCGGTCACGGAATGGATGTCCAAACCGGATTTAAAAGCATTCTGCATCACCGCATCATCGGCAATATGGGCAAGCACCCGCAGCTCGATCTGGCTGTAGTCCGCATCCACAAGAACATAGCCCGGCTTGGGAACGAACATCTTCCGGATCTCAGCACCCAAGTCAGTGCGCACCGGAATATTCTGCAGATTGGGTTCCGTGGAAGACAGTCTGCCCGTTGCCGTCACCAAATTCTGGAAGGTAGTCCGGACTCTGCCGTCCTCACAGACTGCATGCATCAAACCGTCGGCATAACTGGACTTCAGTTTGGTCAGCATCCGGTAGTCCATAATGGCAGGAATGATGGGATGCTTGTTCTTCAGCTTTTCCAGCACATCCGCATTGGTGGAATAGCCGGTCTTGGTCTTCTTCACAGGCGGAAGACCCAATTTTTCAAACAACAGTTCCCCCAACTGCTTGGTGGAATTGATGTTAAACGGCTCTTCGCTGTAGCTGTAGATCAGCGTTTCGCAATCGTCGATCCGCTGTGAAAGCATATCGCCAAACTGCTGCAGCTGCAGCCGGTCTATGGCAATGCCCTCTCTCTCCATACGGTACAACACCGGGCAAAGGGGCAGCTCAATGTCATAATAGAGCTTTTCCATGCCCTGCTTTTGCAGTTCCTCTGCCAGCACGGGACGCAGATTCCAGATTGCCTCGGCGCAGGCAGCAGCATCCCCATCCTCAACCGTCGCACCAAGGAAATTGGTAGCCAGCTTGGAAACGGGATAATCCGACTGGGAGGGATTCAGGTCATAGGCAGCCAGTGCGGTGTCAAATACCACCTCATCAAACGCCAATCCCAGTTCCCCAAGGGCGTGCATGGCTGTTTTGGAGTCATGACATACAAGCTTTGAAGAAGGCAATGCCATGCCCATCTGCGCCTCCATAGGAGTCAGCGAACAAACACCATTCTCCCAAGCGACTCCAAGAGAGCCGTCAGGCGCGAGGTACACAGCGCAAACATCCGCCTTTTCCGGCAAACACTCCGCCTTCGGCAGGGATGCCAGCTTCTTTTCCGGCTTGGGCGCTTCCAGTTCCGCGCCCCGCAGGCCGTATTTGTCGATCAGCCGGACAAACTCCAGTTTCTGGAATAACTCATAAAGTGCAGGCCGGTTATAGGGCTGCACGATGGCATCCCGGGGTTCAAAATCAATGGGTGCTTCGCAGCGGATGGTGGCAAGGTCATAGGAAAGGTAGGCATTTTCCTTATTCTTTTCCAGCTTTTCCCGCAGCTTCGGCTTGATGGAAGGATCGTCAAGATTTGCATAAACGCCGTCCAGAGAGCCAAATTTCAACAGCAAGTCCGTAGCCGTCTTAGGGCCGACACCGGCAACACCGGGGATATTATCGGAAGAATCCCCCATCAGCGCCTTCAGATCCACCATTTTCTTTGGCTCGAAGCCATACTCTTCCTGGAACTTATCGACCGTATAGAGCGTAGCCGTGGTCTGGCCGGGTTTGGAGATCACCAGCTTGACATGGACATTTTCATCGATCAGCTGCAGGCTGTCCCGGTCACCGGTGACGATGACGCATTCCCATTCATTATTGGAGCAGATCCTGCCAACCGTACCGATCACATCGTCCGCTTCCCAGCCCTGACACTCATAGATGGGAATATTCATGGCCCGCAGGACATCCTTCATCACCGGCATCTGCATGGCAAGCTCTTCCGGCATGCCATGGCGGGTAGCCTTATAGCCGTCATACTGCAGGTGGCGGAAGGTAGGGCCGTGAAGGTCAAAGGCAACACAGACAGCCTCCGGCTGCTCTTCCTTTTCCATCTTCTCCAGAATATTCAAAAAGCCGTAAATGGCATGGGTATAAAGCCCCTCCCTTGTGGTAAGGGGTCTTACGCCGAAAAACGCGCGATTGATAACGGAATTGCCGTCCAGAATCAGCAGCTTCATACTTTTCTCCACTTTGCGCCCTGAGGTGTATCGATGATCTCGATGCCCTTAAGCTTCAGTTCGTCACGGATCCGGTCGGCTTCTGCCCAGTTTTTTGCCTTCTTGGCTTCCGTACGGGCCGCAACCAGCGCGTCGATCTCGGGATCGGCATTAGCAGCTTCCTCCTCTGCCTGCTTCTTGGCAAGCTTCTCGGCAGCAGAGATCAGGTTCAAAGACAGAACCGTATCGAAGTCAGCCAGCGCCGCCAGCTTGGTGGCATCATTGCACTTTGCCTTCAGCACATCGTAAACGGCAGTCACTGCCAGAGAAGTGTTCAGATCGCCGTTCAGAGCATTGGCAAACTTCTCCTTCAGCTGGGCAAGGGCAGCTTCATCCACTTCGCCCTCTGCTTTAAAGGTTGCGATCTTGGCGATCAGCTTATCATAGGCGATGACAGCATTGTCAAGATTCTCCCAGCTGAACACCAGATTGCGGCGGTAGTGGCTCTGCAGGCAGAACAGGCGGTAAGCCATGGGATCGTAGCCCTTGCTTTCCAGCAGAGAAACCGTCAAAAATTCACCCTTGGACTTACTCATCTTGCCGGTATCGGTATTTAAGTGGTGAACATGGAACCAGTAATTGCACCACTTGTGACCGAGGAAGCTTTCAGACTGGGCGATCTCATTGGTATGGTGCGGGAAGGCATTGTCGATGCCGCCGGCGTGGATATCCAGATCCTCGCCCAGATGCTTCATAGAAATGCAGGAACATTCGATATGCCAGCCGGGATAGCCCACACCCCAGGGGGAATCCCACTTCAGGGCCTGATCTTCAAACTTACTCTTGGTAAACCACAGAACGAAGTCGTTCTTGTTCTTCTTGTTGGTATCCTCTTCCACGCCTTCCCGGACGCCGGTAGCGAGGTCTTCCTCGTCATGGTCGTTGAATACATAGTACTTATCCAGCGTAGAGGTATCGAAATACACATTGCCGCCGGCAAGGTAGGCACTGCCCTTTTCCAGCAGAGTCTGCACCATGTGGATGTATTCATCGATGCAGTTGGTGGCAGGCTCGATGACCTCGGGGCGCCTGATGTTCAGCTTATCGCAATCGGCAAAGAATGCTTCCGTATAGAAACGGGCGATATCCATGACGGACTTATTCTCCCGCTTGGCACCCTTGAGCATCTTATCCTCGCCGGTATCAGCGTCGCTGGCAAGGTGGCCGACATCGGTTATGTTCATAACACGCTTGACATTGTAGCCGCTATAGCGCAGCGCTTTTTCCAGCACATCCTCCATGATATAGGTGCGCAGGTTGCCAATATGGGCATAGTGATACACCGTAGGGCCGCAGGTATACATCTTCACCAGATCCGGATTTCTGGGCGTAAACAGTTCTTTCTTATGGGACAGAGAATTATAAAGATACATATTGGGTTCCTCCAATCGTTATTTACAAAAATAAAACGCCTCCTGCACCATTCGTACAAGAGGCGGCAAAACCGCGGTTCCACTCTCATTTATTCCTTGATATCCACTTAGCCGCTCCCGGACGCACTTTCGCAGCGCTCCCCTGCCGGCGCTTACAGCCAAGGCCCCGGCTCTCTGAAGGTTTGACTTCTGCTACTCTTTCCGTTCATTGCGGTATATTCTTTGCCATTTTACCATTTCCATACCGCAGTTGTCAAGGCTTCCATCCGTTGACTTTCTTCACCCGAGGGATTATAATGTCAATATTACCCGTTATCCGGAGGCATTATGAGCAATACATCAACAAAGAAAAAATTCAGCTTCGGCAAGCTGCTGATTTGGGCCATCGTCATATTCGTGGCGCTGCATATCTTCACAGACGGAGAATCTACAGATTCTCTGATGGAGCTGTTCCACCCCGATGAACCCGGCTATACGATCACGGATCCTACATATGACAAAAAACCGCAGAATACCCTGCCGCAGCAGTCTGTATCCACTCCCTCTGTCAGCGTGCCTCCTGCAACCACACTTCCCGCTGCCCCCCAGCCGGATCGCCTGCCCTCCGTACCCGAAGAGCTTCGCGACCATGTGTATCTGGCTTACCGTGGAAAAGGTTATTGCGAAAAACTCACAGGCAAGGTAGTCGTTACTGTGATTTTCGTCAGCGACCCTGAAGGCACATGGTCCGAGACAGAAATCAACGAATCCAAAACAGAACTGCAATCCATTGCCGACCGAATTTCCGCTGATGCCGCTAATTATGGCGCACAAGTGAGCATTTCCTTCTCATACAAAACTGTTTCTATCTCGGAAAGAATAGTAAACAACGTGACCGATGCATGGATGGCTAGTGCATTATCTGCAGCCGGGCTGCCGGCACTCAGAGAAAGCAATCCCAAACTGGAATCCCTTTATGGCGTAGATGCCGCCCCGGTATGCTTTTTCGCCAACCATGGTGGCAGAGCTTTTGCATCCGGTTCTTATGGCAGTGAATATTCTATCATATATGACAACACCCACGCATTTTACCATGAGCTGAATCATATTTTTGGCGCAAAGGACTTCTATTATCCAAAAGAAGTGAAAGAGTTTTCTAAAACCTATCTTCCCGACAGCATCATGGTAAGCTCCTCAAGCGGTGTAATGGACGATCTAACCGCTTATCTCATTGGTTGGACAGATACACTTTCTGACAATGCTTTAAGCTTTTTGAAATCGACCGCCTACCTGACAGCGGAATATCTGGAAGAAGAACACAAAAAAGAAACCTACACCGGCTATGTTACAGATTATACCTACGGCGGCGGAAGCTATACCGGTTATCTGGTCAACGGTGTACACCACGGTAAAGGCAAATGGATCCGGGAAGATGGCACCGTTTGGGAAGGCACCTTTCATCACGGCAGTTTTACAGGAACCGGAAACTACATCTATGAATCAGGAGCTGTATATAACGGTCAATGGGTAAACAGCAAGCTGCACGGCAAGGGTACCATGACCTGGGCGGACGGCAATAAATATACCGGTGACTTTGTGGAAGGAAAACGCACCGGTCAGGGAACATGGACAGGTGCCACCGGCAACACATACACAGGCGGTTTCCTGAACGGAAACTTCCACGGGCAAGGCACATATAAATGGGCAGACGGCGGCAGCTACACCGGCGGATACGAAAACGGAAAACGCACCGGCCAAGGCACGATGGTGTATCAAGACGGTGCTGTATACAAAGGGCAATGGCTGAATGGCAATCGCCACGGTCAAGGTACATACACCGATACCAACGGATCCACATACGTGGGCCAGTGGGCTGATAATGTCAGAAGCGGTCAAGGTACCCTTTCTTACGCAAACGGCAATTCATATGTCGGCAGCTGGAGCAACAACACATGGAACGGTCAGGGCACCTTTACATGGACCAGCGGCGACAAATATATCGGTGCGTTTGTAGACGGTAAGCGCCATGGCTACGGCATCTATTACTATCCCTCCGGCAATCGGTACGAAGGTAACTGGGCCAACGGGGAAAGACACGGCCAAGGAACCATGTATTATGCAAACGGAACCTCAAAAACCGGCACCTGGGATAACGGTAAATACGTAGGATAACAAAAGAGGAAGCAGCAAAAGCTGCTTCCTCTTTTTTATACATCCATAACTTCCTTCCGGTAAACGGCAATGCCCTTTGCCAGAATATCCATGGCTCGCTCCAACTTTTCCTTCTCCAAAACATAGGCGATCCGAACCTCATTGACGCCCTTGCCCGGCGTTTCATAGAAGGGTGCGCCGGGGGCAAACATAACGGTATCGCCGTCATCATCAAAAAACTTCAGTAGCCAGCGCTGGAACTTATCCGCGTCATCCACCGGAAGGCTTGCCATCACATAGAATGCGCCCATAGGCTCTTCCACCATCACACCGGGGATCGCACGAAGCTTCTGTACTACGGTATCTCTGCGCTCCCGGTAAACAGCCTTTGAATCCCGGAAAAACTGATGATCCACACTGTAAAGTGCCGCTGCGCCAATCTGGTCAATAGTCGCAACGGACAGACGGGACTGGCAGAATTTCAGCAGTGCCTGCTGCAGTTCCTTATTCTTAGTCACAACACAACCCACACGGGCGCCGCAGGCAGAAAAACGCTTGGAGACCGAGTCGATCAGCACCAGATTGTCATCAATATCATCGAAGTGCGCCATGCTGGGCACGCCAAACTTATCATCGTAGCAGAACTCACGGTATACCTCATCACAGATCAAAAACAGATCGTGCTTTTTGGCGATATCCGCGATCATCCGCATCTCGCTTTTGTTCAGAACAACACCGGTGGGATTGCCGGGATTGGTAATGAGGATCGCCCGGGTATTCTGGGTGATCAAGCTTTCAATACGCTTTCTGTCCGCATAGCGGTAGCCTTCCTCAGGGCTGGTGGGCAGTGCGCGGATCCGGCCGCCTGCCGCATGTACAAAGGTGGTATAGTTCGGGTAGTAGGGCTCCGGGACAATGACTTCGGTATAGGGATCCAAAATGCTCAGGCAGGTCAGAAGCAGTGCTTCGCTGCCGCCGGTGGTAACCAGAATATCACTGGTATCCAGAGAGACACCGATCTTTTTGTAATACTTGCGAATCGCCTCAATCAGCACTGGGGCACCGGGCGACTCTGCGTAAGCCAGTGTGCTGGCATCAAACTGACGGACGGCGTCATAATACGCCTGGGGCGTTGCGATATCCGGCTGACCGATGTTCAGATGGTATATCGTTTTCCCCTCTCTTTTCGCCTGCACCGCCAGAGGATGGAACTTCCGCATAGGGGACGGTTCGCAGCGGTTTGCATTGATGGAAACTTTCATATTTACCTCCTTCGGCCCGTTTTCGAGCCGACATACATTGATATTCTTTCGTAAGCCGTACAAGCTCCGGACTCAAAACCGCCAGAGCAATGAGATTAGGGATCGCCATCAAACCATTCACGGTTTCCGACAGCAGCCAGACTGTTTGCGTTTTCAGCACAGCACCCAGCACCACGGTAATTGCCTGCAGCAGGACAAAGCGTTTCCACACATTTTGTCCAAACAGGTATTGGGCACACCGGGCGCCGTACAATCCCCAACCCAAAACCGTCGCAATGGCAAAGCAGCACAGGGCGGCAGCAATCACCACAGAAACCCAATCGCCATACACGGAGGAAAACGCGCTGGAGGTAAGACTCACGCCTACGTCCTCTCCGTAAGGAACAGAAACACCGCTGACCAGGATCACCAGCGCGGTCATGGTGCAGATCACGATGGTATCCAGAAATACTTCCATGATCCCCAGCAGCCCCTGCTCCACAGGATGCTTCACATTAGCCGCTGCATGGGCAATGGATGCCGTTCCCATGCCGGCTTCGTTGGTAAAAACACCTCTGGATACCCCGATCCGAAGGGTCACAAAAGCAGAGCCAATCGCACCGCCGGTAACTGCCCGGGGAGAAAAAGCGCCTTCCATAATCGCTGCCAGTGCCGGCAGGATCTGATTCGCTTTAGCGATCAAGACCCCAAAGCCCAGCAAAAGATACAGCACAGAAGCATACGGAACCAGCTGCTCCGCCAGATGGCCGATCCGGCCCATGCCGCCCATTAGGATCGACGCGATCAAGGCAGCCAGCAAAACACCCAGCAGCAGATTGCCAAGCACGGTTTCCTGTCCGCCAAATGCAACCACCGCTTCATTGATCCCGGTTACGACCGCATTGATCTGCGTGGCATTTCCCACGCCAAAGGCTGCCACCACGCCGAAAAAGCTATAAAGGCCTGCCAATGGTGCCCACGGCTTTTTCATGCCGTTTCGGATCATGTACATAGGGCCGCCGACCAGTTCTCCCCCGGCATCTCTCTGCCGGTAGCGGACAGAGAGCGTTGCCTCGGCAAACTTGGTGGCCATACCAAAAAGCGCGCAGATCCACATCCAGAAGATCGAACCCGGCCCGCCGATGGCAATGGCACCGGCCACACCGGCAATATTTCCGGTCCCGACCGTTGCAGCCAAAGCTGTACACAGTGCCTGGAATGGGGAAACCGTGCCCGGTTCCCTTTTTCTTCCACTTAGTTTTCCGATAAATGTTCGCAAAGCCTCCGGAAACAGGGTGAACTGCGGAAGCTTTGCCCGAACGCTCAAGTAAATGCCAATTCCCAGAATCAGAAAGAGTGCCGGAAATCCCCAAACAAAGCTGTTAATGATCTCTAAGGCTTTGGTCATAATACCCTCCTAGCATATCACATTTTTGTGCATATTGCAATAAGCAATATCCATCATCAAAAAAGCAGCTTCCCCTTTCGGAGAAACTGCTTTTGTGTTATTCCCATGTGGCCCAGATTTCCGGGCAGTAGCCAACCGTTGCGTTTTTCCCGTTGCGGACGATGGGCGTTTTCATCAAGGCCGGATTATCAAATACCTTGTCCTCTTTGGCGGTCTTATCGTCCATATACTTCATCAGCGTCACATCCGGGTCCTTACTGTTCCAGTCGATCAGATTGTCGATCCCGCCGACTGCACGCAGGACACTGTCAAATTCCTTTCCGGAAAGGCCGAACCGCAGCAAGTCCACTGACTGGTACTTGACCCTGCGCTCTTTAAACCAGCGTTCTGCTTTCTTGGTATCAAAGCATTTGCTCTTCCCAAAGATTTGAATATTCAATATGTCACCTCCATCAGGCACAGCCCCTGTGCCGGAACCAGATAACCGGCCTTTTCTCTGGCTGCGCCAAAGAGCTGCGGGATAGAATCGGCGCTGCGCTGCCCCAATCCCACCTCCAGCAATGTGCCGACCATGATCCGCACCATGTTGTAAAGAAATCCGTTTCCGGTAACGCTAATGCGGATCTCTTCGCCGATCCGTTCAATGGCAATGGCATCGATTCGCCGGACTGTTGATTTTTTCATTTTCTTATTGGCGCAGAAAGCGGAAAAATCATGCTCGCCCAAGAGCATTTCCGCCGCCCGGCGCATCTTGTCCAGATCCGGAACATCTTCCATCACATAAACAAACCGCCGCTGAAAAACGCAGGGCTTATCCGAATTCCAGATGCGGTAGCAGTAAGTTTTGCTTTTCGCATTCAGCCGGGCATGGAATCGATCAGACACTTCTCTGCAGGAGTATATGCCGATATCCTCCGGCAAATACCGCCGCAGTTCCGATAAGAGCTGCTCGCAGGGCATATCGCAGGCGCAGCGGAAATTCGCCACCTGTCCCTGGGCGTGGGCACCGGCATCCGTCCGGCCGCTGCCGGAAACCTCTACCGTTTCTCCGAGAATGCGTGAAAGCGCTGTTTCCAGTTTTCCCTGTATGGTATTGTCCATGCCGGGCAGGCGCTGCCAGCCCCGGTACCGGGTGCCGTCATAGCAAATATCAAGCCGCAGATTCCGCATATTCTTCCAGTTCCTCTCTTGCTTCCCGCTCCGTATCGGCGGAGAACAGGAAGTTTCCCTTGTTATCATATACCTGAATGTGTCCGTGAACGTTGCGCATAGAATACATAGCAGTCACTCCTTTTCGTTTCTGCCTGTATTCTAGCGCACCAAAAGTCCAATATTTAGGACTTTATCCAACTACCTCATAGCCGGCATCCGTGATGGCTTTCTTCAGCGCTTCCACGGCTGCATCGCCGGTAACCGTCACATTCTTCGCCTGCAGATCCACTACTGCATCCACAGTTCCGGGGATGGCCTTACACACCTGCTCCACTCTTGCCTTGCAGTGAGGGCACATCATGCCTTCTACCTTGATAACTGTTGTCATACTTTTTTCCTCCTTGATAACTTCTTTTATTTTTTGTGCAGACTGCAGTTCGGGCTTGAACCGCTGCAAACGCAGTGCGTTGCTTACAACAAAAACAGAGCTTAGGCTCATAGCCGCTGCACCGATCATGGGGCTCAGCTGAATGCCGAACGGAAGAAACAGCACGCCTGCCGCAATGGGGATTCCCAAACAATTATAGAAAAACGCCCAGAAAAGATTCTGCCGAATATTGCGGATCGTCGCCTTACTCAGCTTTACCGCATTGGCAACACCGCTCAGCGAGCCGGACATCAGCACCACATCCGCAGACTCCATGGCAATATCCGTGCCGGCTCCAATGGCCATGCCTACATCCGCCGTGACCAGCGCAGGGGCATCATTGATACCGTCGCCGACCATCAGAACACGCTTTCCCTGCCCCTGCAGTTTCTTTACCGCATTGGCCTTATCACCGGGGAGAACATCCGCGATCACCCGATCGATGCCCGCCTTTTGGGCGATGGCCCTTGCCGTCTTTTCATTATCACCGGTGAGCATGACCACGGACAAATGCTGCCGCTTCATAGCCGCAACCGCATCCGCAGAATCCTCCTTCAGCACATCCGCAGCAGCAATGGCGCCCAGATAGCGCCCGGTTGCATCCGCAAAATACAGCGGCGTTTTCCCCTGCTCCGAAAGCTGGGGATAATTGGGAACCGTTACGCCCTGTTCCTCCATCAGCCGGCGGTTGCCGCCATAGCAGCGAATGCCGCCCACCGTTCCTGACACACCTCTGCCCGGGAGCGTTTCAAATGCTTCCGCTTCCCCGAAGGAAATGTCCTTTGCTTTTTCCAAAATCGCCTTGGCGAAAGGATGCTCCGACCGACTTTCCAGAGACGCTGCCACAGAAATCAGCTCACTTTCCTGCATCGCGCCGGGCAAAATATCCGTTACCGCAGGCTTTCCGGTCGTCAGCGTACCGGTCTTATCCAGCACCACCGTATCCACACTGTGCAAATGCTCCAATGCTGCGCCGTTTTTAAACAGAACACCCATGGATGCACCCTTACCGGTGCCCACCATGATCGCCACAGGGGTCGCAAGGCCCAACGCGCAGGGGCAAGATATGACCAGAACGGAGATGGCAGAAGTAAGGGAAAATTCCAGGCCCTGGCCTGCCATCATCCAGACCCCGAAGGTCACCAGCGCGATCCCCATGACTACCGGTACAAACACGCCGGCAATTTTATCCGCCAGCCGGGCGATAGGAGCCTTGGAGCCGCCGGCTTCCTCCACCATGCGGATCACCTGCTGCAGAGTGGTATCCTCCCCCACCTTCTCCGCGCGGAAGCGGATATACCCCTCCGTATTGATGGTGGCAGCAGCCACAGAATCTCCCGACTGCACTTCCACCGGAACGCTTTCGCCGGTCAGGGCACTCTGATCGACAGAAGCTCTCCCTTCGATTACAGTGCCATCCACAGGAATTCTGCCGCCGGAACGGACAACCACGATATCGCCTACCCGAACCTGATCCGCAGGAACAGTCACCTCAGCACCCTCGCGCAGAACGACCGCTGTTTCCGGACGCAGATCCATCAGCGCCCGAATAGAATCGCCGGTCTTGCCCTTTGCCCGGGTCTCCAGGAACTTGCCCAGTGTGATCAGTGTCAGGATCATGGCTGCGGACTCAAAATAGAGATTCTCGCTGTAAAACTGCACCGTGTCCCAGTCACCATGACCCATAGCGTAAGCCATGCGGAACAATGCTGCAATACCGTAGACCAGCGCCGCACCGGAGCCCACGGCGATCAAGCTGTCCATATTGGGACTGCGGTGCCATAGGGATTTCAGTCCCCTGCTGTAGTATACTCTGTTCAGGAACACCGCAGGAAGGGTCAAAAACAGCTGCAAAAGTCCGGCAACCAGCGCATTTTCCTTTCCATGGTACCAGTGCGGTACAGGCAGGCCCACCATGTGGCCCATGGTAAAGTACATCAAAACAGCAAGGAACACCGCAGAGCCGATGATCCGCTTTTTCATTTCTTTCAATCCGTTATCCGGCTGCTCCGGCGCAGCAGCTTTCTTTTCGCCGGCGAGAGAGGTGCCGTAGCCGGCGTTTTGCACCGCTGAGATAATCTGTTGTGAAACCGCTTCCGACTTTGCCTCCACCACCATACTGCCGCCCAGCAGATTTACTTCCACAGTTTCCACATCCGCTACCGCTTTTGTGACCTTTTCCACCCGGGCCGAGCAGGCCGCACAGGTCATTCCGGTAACCGTAAATTTCAGTTTCATCTTTTTCCCTCCTAAAAATGGGATGATATTGACAGATTTCTTTCTTTATGATACCATTCTACCATGTAATTCAAAAATCGCAAGTATGCACATTTTAGTGCATTACTATCCTTTTGGATACTATGGAGGTGCCTATGCAAAAAACCGACCGCTGCCCGGTGGAAGCAACATTGGAGCTCATCGGCGGCAAATACAAAGCGCTGATCCTTTGGCATCTTTCCGGCGGCAAGCTTCGCTTTAACGAGCTTCACAAGCTGATTAAAGGAGCAACTCCCAAAATGCTGACCCAGCAGCTTCGGGAGCTGGAATCCTCAAAGCTGATCCACCGGCAGGTGTACCCCATCATACCGCCGAAGGTGGAATACTCCCTGACGGAGCTTGGCCGCAGCTTGATGCCGATTCTTGCTGCCATGCGGGACTGGGGCGCGGATTATCTAAAATCCAAGAACATGGAATCTTCCTGCTTCATGATGAATATGGAACCCCTGCCCCAGACAAACTGATGATTAAGGAGAATGAATATGAAAATCAAAATTCTGTCCGACAGTACCTGTGACCTTTCCCCCGAACTGCTGGAGAAGCACGATATTTCCCTGTCCAGTCTGACCGTTATCAAAGACGGTAAGGAATTCAAGGATGGTCTTACCATTACCCCCGATGACATTTTTGCGCATGTGGCCGCGGGCGGCGACCTGTGCTCCACCACTGCTTATAACATCGGCGAATACGCTGAGCATTTTGAAACCTATTCCGGCGATTATGACGGCGTGATCCAGATCTGTATCGGCTCCGGTTTTTCTTCCTCTTATCAATACGCCTGCATTGCGGCGCAGGATTATCCCAATGTACGCGTGATTGATTCCATGAATCTGTCCACAGGCCAGGGCCATGTGGTGCTGGAAGCCTGCCGCCTTGCCAAAACCTGTGAAAGCCTGGATGAGATCGCAGAAAAGCTGAATGCCTTCACCCCCCGGGTAGAAGCCAGCTTCCTGCTGGATCAACTGAAGTACATGGTCAAGGGTGGCCGCTGCTCCGCCGCCGCCGCACTGGGCGCAAACCTGCTGAATCTGAAGCCCTGCATCGAAGTCAGAGATGGCAAGATGAGCGTTGTAAAAAAGTATCGCGGCAGCTATGCCAAGTGCCTTGCCAACTATGTCAAGGACCGCCTTGCCGACCGTGAGGATATCGTCCGAAGCGAACTGTTCCTCACTTACACCCCCGTTACCGACGACTGCCTTGCCGCCGTTAAGGAAGCCATCGCCGCCTACGGCAATTTCGATACTGTCTACGAGACCACCGCAGGCTGTACCGTCTCCTGCCACTGCGGCCCCGGAACACTGGGTGTGCTGTTTGTCAGAAAGTAACCTTTCCGTTTCCGCCGGTTTACCCGGCGGAAGTTTTTCTTGTATTTCTTTTCCCTTGTGGTATACTGAATTGCAGAAATTGAACCTTTGGGAGGACTCTTTTATGGAGTATTCAAAGCTGCTGGATGTGGCTACGGAGCTGGGTTATCAGCTTGCTATGTGCGGCGCGGAAACCTTCCGTGTGGAAGAAAGCGTAGTGCGTGTCCTGGGCGCTTATGATATTGAAGCAGAGGTCTTTGCCATCCCCAACTGTCTGCATATCAGCATCGAGCCGGTAATTGGCCGTCCGTTGACCCGTATGCGCCGGATCGGCTTCCACGGAAACGACTTAAATGCGGTAGAACAGTTTTCCGGATTGAGCCGCAGAATTTGCGAGCAGCGGCCTGCGCCGGAAATTGCCGCACAATGGCTGGAGGAGACCAAACAGGCAAAAAAGCAGTATTCCCTGCCCGCGTATCTTGCCGGAAACTTCCTTGGCGGCTTTGGGTTCTGCCTGCTGTTTGGCGGCGGCCTGATGGATGCGGCCTGTGCCGGATTCTGCGGTATTCTTGTGGGTCTGATCAACCGCTTGATGGACCGTGTCGGTGCCAACCATTTTTTCCGGATCATTGCGGCTTCCTTCCTCATGGCTCTGGCAGCCTACAGTATGGGTGCCGCCGGTCTGGCTTCCGATACGGATGCTGCTATCATCGGTGCGCTGATGATCCTGGTTCCCGGTCTGCTGTTTACCAACGCCATGCGTGATATCATCTATGGCGACACCAATTCCGGTATGAACCGGATCGTGCAGGTACTTCTGATCGCCATGGCCATCGCATTGGGCACCGGTGCCGCTTATGGCGTTGCCACAGAGCTTTGGGGCGAGATCCGCTCGGCAGCATCCAATACATACAGTTATTGGTTCCAGTCCTTTGCCTGTATGCTGGGCTGCATGGGATTTACGATTCTCTTCAATATCCACGGTCCCGGCGGGTTGCTGTGCGCCCTGGGCGGCGTCATTACATGGCTGATCTACCTGATGGTAGTGAAATTCACCGGAAACGATCTGACTGCCTACTTCTGGGGCACACTGTTTGCATCCATTTATGCCGAGATCATGGCACGGATCCGGAAATACCCGGCCATTTCCTATCTGGTCGTTTCCATCTTTCCTCTGATCCCCGGTGCCGGTGTATATTATGCCATGAATTACGCCGTTAAGGGGCAAATGGAAGCCTTTGCCGATCAGGGCATCCATACTGCCGCCATAGCGGGCATCATGGCTGTCGCCATTTTGCTGGCATCCACCACAGTAAGAATCCTTACCACCTTCCGCCGAAAAGTAAAATAAACAAATTTGGGCACGCCAAATGGCGTGCCCAAATTTATGCGATTTTCTCCGGATCAAATTTTGTAGGCTCCGGCAGTATATCCACAGGCTCTGCGTCATTTAACAGTGTATAATTACCGTCCGCAAAAGCTATTCTCAATTCATGCTCAAGATATCCTCCTTCTTTGCTCCTTTCGATGCAGGCCACCTTCAGTTCTTCGGCTTCTGTATAGAAAGCCAGAGCAATATAATGATCAGTAGAAAAGAAGATGCGTTTTTCACAAACATCACCGTTCCAGACAGACAATTCATAAGATGCGATACCGGAGGTAACACTGCCGCCGAGAACGCACTGCTCCACGACCCCATCCCGGTCGATATCAAATTCGCAGATATCCCAACCGTATCCAACATACATTCTTTCATCATTAAGTTCGTACCAGAAGTTGTCCGCAACTACCGCATAATCCACCTGCGGTTCGATAATGGGTGAAGCTCCGGAGACTTCCTCCTTCACGGAAATCCAGCATCTGCTTATATTCTTGTCCGTACGACTCAGATCACAATTGACCCACCATAACTTACCGTTCACATCCCTGCCAAGAAAACCGTTATCACGCCGATGTTCAATTTGCAGCCAGACCGGCTTGGGAACCTCCTTGTGAACATAGAGATCCGGCTCCCGCAGCAAATACACCGCAAGAACTACTCCGATAAGAACAAACGCCACAGCTATACACAGGGCAAGCTTTTTGTGTTTTTTTAGACTCTTCAGCAGATTCCGCTTCTCCGGTTTTCCAAAGGCTTCGTTTAAGATCTTTTCATATTCTGAAGGATTCATGAGATCACCTCTGAAGATTATTTTAACCGGTAATACAGTCCGTGTCAACAAAAAGCAGGAGCCATCGGTTCCTGCTTTTACAACTGTGAAAATATATTCCCAAGGCTTTCATGGAACACAAGGTTCGCGTAGTTGTCATAGGGCGTTTCGTCCCGGTTGATCAGCACCAGCCGGTTCCCTTGGTAGTAATTGACCAGTCCGGCCGCCGGATACACCGTCAAACTGGTGCCGGCCACGATCAGAAGATCCGCATTTTGGATTGCAGCGATGCTCTTTTCAATGGTATCCCCGTCAAGGCTCTCCTCGTACAGCACCACATCCGGCTTGACTGTACCGCCGCAAACGCATTTGGGTACGCCCGCCGAATCCCTGACAAATTCCGCGCTGTGGAATTTTCCGCAGCGGACGCAGTAATTGCGCAGCACCGAGCCATGAAGCTCATAGACTCTTTTCGAGCCTGCTTTCTGATGCAGCCCATCAATATTCTGGGTCACTACCGCGCCGAGCTTCCCTTCGGCTTCCCAGCGGGCAAGAACTCTGTGGGTAATGTTGGGTTCAAAGCCCAGCGGCAGCATTTTCTCCCGGTAAAACCGGAAAAAGTATTCCGGCCTCCGCTGATAAAAGCTGTGGCTGATGATGGTTTCCGGCGGATAGTCAAACTTCTGGCTGTAGAGTCCATCCACACTGCGGAAATCCGGAATTCCCGATTCCGTGCTGACCCCCGCGCCGCCAAAAAAGACAATATTTTTACTTTCCGCGATCCAATTCTTCAGTGTTTGCAGCATCCTCGGCCTCCATTTCCTTCAGAAGCTTCTTATCCTGTTTGGAAGAAAGATCCAGCTTTTCGTACATATCCGGCCGGCGCTCTCTGGTGCGGCGCAGAGACTGCTTACGCCGCCACTGGCGTACTTTTTCATGGTTGCCGGATGTCAGGATCTCCGGAATCGCCCGGCCATGCCACACTGCAGGGCGGGTATACTGGGGATATTCCAGCAGCCCATTGAAGTGGCTCTCGTCCTCAAAGCACTCGGGATCCGCTAAAACACCGGGCACCATACGGCACACCGCGTCCGTCACCGCCATGGCAGCGATCTCGCCGCCAGTGAGAACAAAGTCTCCCAGAGAGATCTCTTCATCCACACATTCATCGATGAACCGCTGATCGATGCCCTCATAGTGACCGCAAACCAGCACGATATTATCCAGCTTGCTTAGGCGGATGGCGTCTTCCTGCTTGAAGGTATGGCCGCAGGGTGACAGATAGATCGTATGCACCGGCGCAGCCGCCTCCTCGCAGATGGCCTCCCAGCAGCGGTACAGTGGGTCAGCCGTCATCACGGCACCGCGACCTCCGCCGTAGGGATAGTCGTCGGTCTGATTCTGCTTGTTGGCTGTGTAGTCCCGGATCTGGTGGGTCTCAATGCGGATAAAGCCCCGCCCCTGTGCACGGCCCAGGATACTTTCCGAAAGCACATCACCCAGCGTTTCCGGAAACAGGGTCATGATATCAATTCTCATCAGTTCTCATTCCCTCAATGATCATAACCTGCATGGTGTTGCTTTCCAGATCCGTTGACAGGATAAACTGCTTCACCGCAGGGATCATATACTCATATTCGCCCTTGACCACATAAACGGAATTGCCGGGATAATCCAGTACATCGGTGACGACACCCAGTTTTTCTCCGTTGCAGAAAACCTCCACGCCGATCAGTTCCGCCGCGAAGATTACCTCGTCGTCAATATCCTCCCGGTACAGCAAGACTGTTTTCCCCCGCATATTCTGGGCAGCCTCCATGGTGTCGATTCCCTTGAGCTTCAGCAGATTGCAGGTTTTCTGGATTCGGCAGGATTCTATATCATATTGCGTGCCGTCAATACGGACACGGTCAAATTCGCACAAAATATCCGGGCTGTCCACCCAGGGCAGGACCTTCATCTCGCCTTTTACGCCGTGGGTAGTGACGATTTCGCCTGCCTCAATAAACTGGAGTTTCATAGCTACCTCCTTAAATGGGAAAATGCGTGGCATAGTCGCCACGCATATCCGTTAATCCACGATTTCGACGGTTACCTTTTCGCCGGTGCGCTGGGCAACAGTCTTTACGATGGTACGGATCTCCTTGGCGATCCGACCCTGACGGCCGATCACCTTGCCCATGTCGCCCTCGGCAACACGCAGCTCCAGAACCTTACCTTCCTCATCTTCGATTTCGGTAACGGAAACGGATTCGGGATCGTCCACCAGATTCTTTGCCATATACAGCAAAAGTTCTTTCATTGCGCTAACTCCTTCAAGGGATCTTACAGCACGCCAGCCTTCTTCAGCAGACCGCGGACGGTATCAGTGGGCTGAGCACCGTTCTTGATCCAAGCCTGAGCCTTCTCAGCGTCAACAGTAATGTTGCCGGTCTCCAGCAGGGGGTTGTAGGTACCGATTTCCTCGATGCAGCGGCCATCGCGGGGGCTGCGGGAATCTGCAACAACAATGCGGTAGTAAGGAGCCTTCTTTGCACCCATTCTTCTCAGTCTGATCTTAACCATGAGTTTCACCTCCAAAAAATTCTTTCGTAATCTATATCGCAAAGCTATTTGCTTAGAGCGAACACTTTAAAAGCCGGGGAATCCCCCGCCGAAGCCGCCGAGACCTCTCATGCGCTTCATTTTCTTGCCCATTCCGGGACCGGAGAACTGCTTGATGAGCTTCTGCATCTGCTCAAAGGACTTCAGAAGCCGGTTCACATCCTCCACCTTCACGCCGGCGCCGGCAGCAATGCGCTTTTTCCGGGACGCGGCAATGATGCCGGGATTCTCCCGCTCCCTGGGGGTCATGCTGAGGATGATGGCTTCCGTCCGGGCCATGGACTTTTCGTCCACATTGACACCCTTCAGATTTGCGCCGCCGGGCATCTGGGCCAGAATATCCTGCATAGAGCCCATAGATTTCAGCTGCTGCAGCTGATCATAAAAGTCCTGCATGGTGAAGCGGTTGGATTTGAGCCGTTCCTCCATCTCCGCTGCCTTCTTGGCATCGAATGCTTTCTCCGCTTTCTCGATCAGGCTCAGCACATCGCCCATGCCGAGGATCCGGGATGCCATCCGGTCTGGATGGAAGGGCTCGATATCCTCCAGCTTTTCGCCCATACCGGCGAACTTGATAGGCTTTCCTGTGATGGCGCGGACAGACAGTGCCGCACCGCCTCTGGCGTCGCCGTCCAGCTTGCTGAGCATCACAGAATCAATATCCAGCCACTCATTGAAGCTCTGGGCTGCGTTGACCGCGTCCTGACCAGTCATGGCGTCCACAACCAGCATGATCTCATCGGGCTTGACGGTTGCCTTAATGTTTTTCAGCTCCGTCATCAACGCTTCATCCACATGCAGCCGGCCGGCGGTATCCAGAAATACCATATCATGGCCGTGCTGGCGGGCATAGGTGACCGCTTCTTTGGCAATGGCCACAGGATCGGTCTGACCCTTTTCAAATACGGGAATGCCCAGCTTCTCGCCGCAGACCTTCAGCTGCGTAATGGCGGCGGGGCGGTAAATATCACAGGCGACCAGCAGCGGATTCTTGCCCTGCCGCTTCATAAGACCGGCCAGCTTAGAGCCGTTGGTGGTCTTACCGGCACCCTGCAGACCCACCAGCATCACAACCGTAGGGCCGTTGGGGTTAATGGTAATGTGCTTCGCATCGCTGCCCATGAGCTTGGTCAGCTCTTCGTTGACGATCTTAACGATCATCTGGGCAGGAGTCAGAGACTCCAGAACATCCGCGCCGATGCAGCGCTCTGTAACGGACTTGGTAAAGTCCTTGCAAACCTTATAGCTGACATCCGCCTCCAGCAGCGCCATGCGGATCTCGCGCATAGCCTCCTTGACATCGGCCTCTTTCAGACGGCCCTTGCCGCGAAGCTTTTTGAAGGTGGCGGAAATTTTTTCAGTTAAGCCTTCAAATGCCATAGTTTACTCCTCTAACCCCTGTGCAGCAGCAAGGATCTGCTCTGCAAGGGCGGACACGGCACCATCTTCACTCAATTTCAACCGGGCAGCTGCATCCAGAATAGTCTTTGCAGCTTTCCGGCAGGCAAGATCGCGGCTGACGCAGCCGGTCTTGGCCTCCATATTGCGAAGCAGCGCCTCGGTACGGTTCAGATTGTCATGGACTCCCTGTCGGCTGATCCCCAGTTCCTCGGCGATCTCACTAAGGGACATATCCTGATTGTAACGCATCTCAAAGCATTCCCGCTGCCGGTCGGTAAGCAGATCACCGTAGTAATCGTACAGCAGAATAATCTCAATGGCGTCCATGAAAACCTCCTGTCAAGCTTTTCCGCTTGATGCCTGCGGTATTGTAGCACATCATTTCATACTTGTCAAGTATTTTTTCTTTACAGCTTATGGTTTTTCGCCGTTTTCATTCCGCGGATAATGCCATACACCAGCCACGCCAAGCCCATAACCAACATCAGTCCAAACAGCAAAAGCAACAGGATCAAATACGCCCAGTTGGTAAATTCACTGGCCGCATACATGGCAACGCAAAACACCATCAATGCCGCCACGGTCAAAGTCGGGATCAGCCGCACCCACACCTTTTTCCCGAAAAAGCACAGGATCTGCAAAGCCACCAGTACCGCCGCGCCAATGAGCAAATACATATCTTCCACACCGTACCTCCTTTACAGTACCCGGTACCATCGTGATATCTCCTTGGTTTTCACAAACCCCATCCGTTCGTAAAGCCGCACGGCGCGTTCATTGGCACCGGCCACAGCTACCCGAACCATATCCTCTGTCAGCACACTGCTCAGCGCCTTCACCACAGTCTGCCCCATCCCAGGCTCCGCCGCGATCACAATATCGATATAATCCTCTGCCGCTTTGCCGATACCAAGGAGCTTGCCATCCCGGTGGACAAAGTAGCAATCTCCGTTTTCCAGAAATTTCTGACCGTCCTTGCTGTCCAGATATGCCGCATTCGGCACATCCGCCATGCGCTGATTGTATAGTTCCAGCCAACGCTCCACCGTCTGCTGCGTCATTGGGAAAAGGCAGGCATCCGTCTCCCCAAGGGTTTCCCGACCGCAAGTCATCAGCCACATTTCGGTGATCAGCGGATATTTCTCTAAAATAGGATCCCCTGCTGCCTCGATCCTTTCCGCTCCGCAAGCTCGGCAGAACCCAACACATTCGGCAAGCAGCTTTTCCGGATCAAGCGCAGACTGTATTTTAATATACGCCCGTCCCCGATACGGGATCTCCTTTAAAATCAGGCTGGCAACGCCGTATTCCGTGTCAAACACCGGGATATCTTTCATGATCTCACCTCTTTATCATATCTTACCATGTCTTTCGCGGTTGCACAAGAGGAAAGCAGTAACACCGCAGGCAGTGGGAGGGCTTATTCCGAAAGAGTGATATTAATTTTTGTATATAATGCCAACAATTATCCTCGCGAAACCGGGGTTAAAATCGTACCCTCTCACAATTTTAATTCATTTATCCCATGTTTTCCAAATTTTCGCTTGATTTCTTAACATAAATATATATAATAACTTCCGTTGCATTTTTTACAAAGGAGGTTCATATCGATGAAGAAGATCATCTGCAAGAAGGAATACAACACCGAGACCGCTACCCTGATCAAGAAGTATACCAACGGTTACTATGGCGATCCCGCAGGTTATGAAGAGATCCTGTTCCAGACCCCTGCCGGTCTGTATTTCCTGTATGTACGCGGTGGTGAAGCTTCCCCTTATCCCAATGAGGATATCCTGCGCCTTGCAAAGACTAAGGTCAGCGACTGGATGGAGAACCACTGATTCACGCTACATAAGCACCGGGAGGCTGCGCTGCAGCCTCCTTTTTTCTTGACAGGCGTGTTATGATAACTGTGGTGATGGATACTAATGAAACGAATTTATACAATAATTGCAGCGGTTTTGCTGCTGTTTTCTCTGGTTGGATGCACATCCACGGAGCCTCAGGCGCAGGTGGCTGCCACTACGCTGCCGGTCTATGAATTCACCTCCCGGCTGTGCAGCGGGACCGGCATCTCCGTTACCCGGCTGGTAACGGAAAATGTTTCCTGCCTGCATGACTATTCCCTCAGCGTCCGGCAGGTCAAGGCCGTGGAAAACGCACAAACAGTGGTTATTTCCGGCGGCGGCCTTGAGAGCTTTATGGAGGATGTACTTTTAAGTGCCGCCAATGTGATCGAAAGCGCGCAGAATATTCCCCTGCTGGATTGCGCCGACTGTCACGAGCATGATCACAGCCATGACCACGAGCACGACCCGCACCTTTGGCTCTCCCCCGAATACGCAAAATTAATGGCCCGCAATATCTGTGCCGGCCTGAAAGCGCAGTATCCGCAATACGATACCGTTTTCGACACCAATCTTTCCGCTCTGCTTTCGGAGCTTGATGCACTGCTTGCCTACGGACGGCAGCAGCTGCAGGCCCTTTCCTGCCAGGAATTGATCACCTTCCACGACGGTTTTGCCTATTTTGCCGATGCGTTTGATCTGACCATTCTGGAAGCCGTGGAAGAAGAATCCGGCAGCGAGGCATCCGCCGCAGAGCTGAGGCATCTGATCACGCTGGTGCGCGCTCATAATCTTCCTGCCATCTTCACAGAGCGAAGCGGCAGTGTTTCCGCAGCCGGTGTGATCGCCCGGGAAACCGGCGCGCATATCTATGCGCTGGATATGGCAATGTCCGGCAGCAGCTACTTTGAGGCTATGTATCACAACATTGACACAGTAAAGGAGGCACTGGGATGAGACCAATCGTACACGGCGGTTCCTGCGGTGATTCCTGCTGCCTTCGGGTTCAGAATCTTTCCGTGAAGATCGGTGACGACAGGATCCTGCAGGGCGTAAATTTTCATCTCCACTGCGGCCAGCTGATGGCTCTTATCGGCCCCAACGGCGCCGGCAAGAGTACATTTTTGAAGGCCGTTCTGGGGCAGCAGGAATACGAAGGTGTCATCGCCTTTTCCGCACCGGGCCAGCGGGGCAAAAAGCCAAAGATCGGCTATGTGCCCCAGAGTCCCTCCTTTGATCCCGGGGATCCGGTGAGTGTCGCAGATCTTTTCGTCTGCTGCATGAGCAGACGGCCTGCGTTTTTCGGCATCCGCAAGTCCATGCGGGAAACGGTCCTGGAGTGTCTGGACCGGGTCCACGGGAAAGACCTCATCGATAAACGGGTGGGAACACTTTCCGGCGGCGAGCTGCAGCGGGTGCTGCTGGCACTGGCGCTGGAGCCTCTGCCCAACATTCTGATCCTGGACGAACCGCTCTCCGGCGTGGATGTAGAGGGTCAGAGCGACCTGATGGATATGCTGGACGAGCTGCGCAAGACCTACGACCTTTCCATTCTGATGACCACCCACGATTTTTCCATACTGAGCCGATATGCCGATCAGGTGGCTCTTATCGACCGCCGGATCCTCTGCATGGGCACGCCTTCTGAGGTTTTGGAATCCGAAGAATTCCAGCAGACCTTTCACATGAAAGGAGGCAGCAAATGAGCATTTGGTACGCACTATGCGAAGCCCTTCCGCTGGAAATGCTTCGCTGGGACTTTATGAAAAACGCACTGCTGGCGATCCTGATCATGGCACCGCTGTTTGGACTGATGTCCACCATGATCGTCACCGGTAAGATGAGCTTTTTCTCGGATGCTCTGGGTCACTCCGCTTTCACCGGCATCGCCATCGGCTGCATCTGCGGACTTGCCGCGCCAACCGGCATGGCGGTCATTTTCAGCATCGTGTTTTCTCTGCTGTTTTCCTTTGTCCGCAGCCGCAGCAATCAGGCTGCAGACACCATCATCGGCGTATTTTCCAGCGCCTCCGTCGCTCTGGGCATCTTTATTGCCACTCTTGGCGGCAGCAGCTTCACCAAGTACAACACCTATCTGATCGGCGACATTCTGTCCGTGACCCCCGGGCAGATCGGTATGCTGGCGCTGGTACTGGCAGCTGTTCTTGTGTTCTGGCTCTTGTTTTCCAATCGGCTAACCTTGACACTGATCCACCCCCAGCTTGCCTCTTCCCGGGGCCTGCGGGTCGGTCTTTCGCAGGCACTTTTTAACACGGCCATCGCTGTGGTGGTCACGCTTGTTATCCCCAGCGTAGGCCTGCTGATCCTGAATTCCCTGCTGGTTCTGCCGGCTGCGGCCGCACGGAATGTATCCCGGAATTTGAAACAGTACCACGCGATTTCTGTTTTATTCGCACTGTTTGCAGGCATCGGCGGTCTTATTGCGTCCTATTATCTGGGCTGCTCAGCCGGCGCGGCTATATCTCTGATCCTGGCACTGATCTTCGCTGTCAGCTTCTGCCTGCGCAAAGGGAGGGCGTAATCATGGATCCTGTAACCATTCAGCCCATTGCTCGCATGAAAAGTGATTTCCCAACAAAATTCGGCATTCCCCGCCAGAGTGGCCTTGTAGAGCAGCTGCGTTCTACCATCATTTTTGAGCCGGAATTTCGCAATCCGGATACGCTGCGGGGCATCGAAGGCTACTCCCATCTGTGGCTTATCTGGCAGTTTTCGGAAGCGGTGCGCTCTGACTGGTCTCCCACGGTCCGTCCGCCCCGCCTGGGCGGCAACACCCGAATGGGCGTTTTCGCCACCCGTTCCCCCTTCCGCCCCAATTCTCTGGGTTTATCCTGTGTGAAGCTTTTGGGTGTGGAGCATACAGAAAAACACGGCACAGTTCTTCATGTCGGCGGTGCTGACTTAATGGATGGCACGCCTATTTTCGACATTAAGCCCTATATCCCCTACAGCGATTGCCATCCGGATGCTTTGGGTGGTTTCACGGATACGGCAAAGGACTTCCTGCTGGAGGTCAGCTTTCCGGAACCCCTGCTTCTCAAGCTTCCGCAAGATAAGCGCAGCGCTGCCATCGCCGTTTTATCCCACGATCCCCGGCCATCCTATCAAAAGGACGCCAACCGCGTATACGGACTCAGCTTTGCCGGCTATGATATCCGGTTTTCCGTTTGCGGACAAAATTTGACCGTTCGGGAAGTCAATCCGCTGTAAATCGAAACGCTCCGACAAAAATCGGGGCGTTTCGCATTTTTTCATTGCCAATCGCGGTACTATCTGTTATAATTACATTGTTATGGAAAGAAGAATTCATTTGTTCGTCAGCCGCAAAAACGCGCTGACATGGCTGATGGCACTTTGCTTGGTCGGCTCGGCAGTGGCCCGCATTGCACTTTCCGGTTTGAAAGGGTCCGGAGATTCGCTTGAAGTGTGGAGTCAAATCGTTCTGCCGGTTGCAGCCACCTTGCTGTTCGTGCTCATCACATTGATCAACGGAAAAGAGATGTTCTACAAGACTGCCATTCCTGTGTGGATGATGGGTCTTTACTACGCTCTGCTTCCGCATGAGATCATTGGCGCCAATCCGTTTATCCTCGGCATGTATTACACCTGCATTGTTTTCTATTGCATTCTCTACACCGCCATTACCTGCGGAAAGATCCGCTTCCCATGGCTGCTTCTGCCGCTGTTTGCCGCACCGCTGGCAGCCGTGGTATATGCTCATAACCATTACCTGAATCAGTTCTGGGCACAATCCACCACCGTAAACCCGCTGTACCTGGTGTTCCCCAACTATCTGCTCTTTGGCGGACTGGTCCTGCTGCCCTTTGCCATCCGCGTTCATTCCGACGGCGAGTATCACCCCACGTGGGGCGACCGCAGTGACGGACGGAAGATCCGCACTCTGGCTCCCATGGCCCAGATCACGGCCTATTTTCAGGTAGAGCGGAACACCTGCTCCAATCTGTTTGAGGAATCCTTTGAGATTTCCCACATCGACCGCTATATCCGCCAGAAGCGCCGGGAAGGTCTGACCGATTTCGGCATCAGCCATGTGCTGCTGGCCGCTTATGTCCGCGGTGTTGCCAAGTACCCCCAGCTGAACCGTTTTATCTCCGGCCAGAAGGTCTACTCCCGCGGCAATGACATTCAGTACTGCATGGTGGTCAAAAAAGAGATGACCGTGGATTCTCCCGACACCTCCATCAAGGTACATCTGACCCCCTACGACACCGCAGTGGATGTTTA
This sequence comes from Faecousia sp., assembly GCA_045576415.1. Lineage (GTDB taxonomy): Bacteria > Bacillota > Clostridia > Oscillospirales > Oscillospiraceae > Faecousia. Next base: position 110,332 of record JAZNGJ010000139.1, read on the forward strand.
CAACAAGCTGAATGCCGCTATCGAAAGCGTGAAGGCAACGCAGGAGCTGGACTCCAGTCTGGACGGCCTGATCCAGTACTTAAATATGATCCCCAGCATCGTGCTGAAGTTCGTTGTATGGCTTCTGAAGCTGCTGGACTACTTCGGTATGCTGCCCAAATTCCTACTGGAACTGAGCCCTTTCCACGGAAGCCTGTTCTTTACCTCCATGGGAAGCTTAGGAATTCCTCCCATCTACCACCACCTGTATGACTTCGGCAATCTGCCTTGCTTTGGCGCTTTCGGCATGAAGCGCCGGGCCTTGGAAGTGCTGGAGGACGGCACTGTGGTGCAGAAGAAGTATATCGATGTCAAGTTCGTTCTGGACGAGCGCATCTGCGACGGCTACTACTACGCCACATTTTTCAAGCATTACCGCCGGCTGCTGGCCCACCCTGAGGTGCTGGACAACCCGCCCGAGGAAGTCATCCGCGACATTGACTAAATTATGAGAGAACAAATATTGTCTTATCTGCCAGGGGATCACCCCTGGCAGAATCAAATTTACTGGTTTGATTCCATCGACTCTACAAATCTGGAAGCAAAGCGTATGGCGCAATCCGGTTCTCCCCACGGAACCGTGCTGATCGCTGACCATCAGACAGCCGGGCGGGGGCGTATGGGGCGATCCTTCCTTTCCCCTGCCGGCATGGGCATCTATATGAGCGTGATCCTGCGCCCAAACTGCGTACCGGCGAAACTGATGCATCTGACCTGCGCAGCTGCTGTGTTTGCTTGCGACGCGGTGGAAAGTGCCGCAGATTTTCGTCCGGGCGTCAAATGGACCAATGACCTTGTATACCAAAATCGGAAGCTTGCCGGTGTCCTTACAGAGCTCGCCATCGATCCGAAAACCGGACTTGTGGACTATGCGGTCATCGGTGTTGGCATCAACTGCTGCCAGCAGGAATCGGACTTTGATCCGCTGATCCGCAGCTTTGCCGGCTCCCTTTCCATGTTTTCTGAGCATGCGGTGGACCGCGCCCTGTTATCCGCCTGCATAGTGCGATCCCTTTATGAAATGGACAAGAGACTGCTTACAGATCAATCGAAAATTATGAAACGTTACCGCCATGACTGCATCACCATCGGCAAGGATGTTTCCCTTGTCCGCGCTGACGGGAATATCCGCTACGGCCACGCTGAGGATGTGGATGAGGAAGGCGCGCTGCTTGTCCGTTTCTCCGACGGAAATACGGAAACCGTTAATTCCGGAGAAATCAGCATTCGTGGCATGTACGGCTATGTTTAGCCTAAAATTTTACAATTTTTCTGTTGCATTTTTCATATGCTTTGGTTATACTGAATTTAGAGATCAATAAAGAATGGGAGGTCATTCCAATGAAAGTTTTTAGTATCGTTATTAAGATCGTGGTTGCTCTGGCCGCTGTTGCCGGTGCAGTCTACATTGCCGCTACCTACGGCGACAAGATCGTTGCCTGGGCCAAGAAGCTTCTGGGCTCCTGCAAGTGCTGCTGTGACTGCGACTGCGAGTGCGAAGAAGGCGAATGTGAATGCGAGTGCTGCTGCGAAGAGGCCGCTGAAGAAATCGCAGAAGTCCCCGCCGAAGAACCCGCAGCTGAAGAAACCGCTACCGAAGCCGATTTCGAAGGCTAATGAAATGACACAAAAAAGGAGGCTGACACGCAGCCTCCTTTTTCTTATGCCATTGTCAGAATTTCCACCAGCATTTTCACGCACTTTTCCATATCCTCAACAGGAATGTACTCAAAGCGTCCGTGATAATTCTCGCCGCCGGTACACAGGTTGGGACAGGGCAGCCCCTCATAGGAAAGCCGGGCGCCGTCGGTACCACCGCGAATGGGCACTTCCCTTGCTTCCATGCCCACAGCCTCCATAGCCCTCTTGGCACGCTCTACGATATGCATACAGGGCTCGATGCACTTGCGCATATTGAAATAGCTGTCCCGAACGGTCAGCTCGCAGGTGCCAGCACCGTACTTAGCATTGATAAAGTCCGCAGCCGCAGCCATGACCGCCTTCTTTTCTTCAAATTTCTGCATATCATGGTCACGGATGATGTAGCGCAAAGTAGACTGTTCCACCTCACCCTGCATGTCCGTCAGATGGATGAAACCCTCATAGCCTTCTGTGTGCTCCGGCTTCTGGTTTGACGGCAGCAGAGACTGGAACTCCATGGCGATATACTGGGAATTGACCATCTTATCCTTGGCTGCGCCTGGATGGATGTTGAGGCCATTGAATACCACCTTAGCGCCTGCGGCGTTGAAGTTTTCATATTCGATCTCGCCAATGGCACCGCCGTCTGCGGTATAGGCAAAGTCCGCGCCGAAGCCCTTCACATCAAACCGGTCCGCTCCCCTGCCGATCTCCTCGTCGGGGGTGAAGCCGATCTTTAAGGTGGCATGGCTCATCCGGGCGGTCATCAAAAATTCCGCCGCAGTCATGATCTCAGCAATGCCGGCTTTATCATCAGCGCCCAGAAGGGTCGTACCGTCCGTGACGATCAGATGCTTGCCGTGATGGTTCTTCAGGCTGGGATAGTCAGCTTCCCGCAAGAATATCTGCTTTTCATCATTCAGGCAGATGTCTTCGCCGGTATACTCCACGATTTTTGCCTTGATGTCCGCACCGGAGCAGTCAGGAGAAGTATCCATATGGGCGATCAAGCCGATGGTGGGCAAGGCAGGATGGCCGGGAACTGTGCCATAAACATAGCCATGCTCGTCCATAAAGGCATCCGCAATGCCCATCCCCTTCATTTCCTCCACCAGATACGCTCCCAGCAGCTTCTGTTTGTCGGTAGACGGACAGGTCTCGGAAAACTCATCCGACATGGTATCAAAGGATACATATTTCAAAAAACGTTCGGTTACAGAAGTCATAATTCGCTCCTTTCTTAGGAACAGAGCCGCCGCAAAAGCGGCGGCTCAAAATTCAGCTTAAATTACTTGGCAGCGTTGACCAGCTCAGCAGTATCCTGAGCGATCATCAGCTCTTCATTAGTAGGCACGACCCAAACTTCCACCTTGGAGTCGGGGGTGGAGATCTTCATTTCCTTGCCGCGCTTGCCATTCAGTTCGGGATCGATCTTGACGCCCATAAAGCCCAGATACTCACAGACGGTAGCACGAACTGCACAGTCATTCTCACCGACACCGGCAGTGAAGGTCAGAACATCAATACGGTTCAGAGCGGCAGCGTAGGCGCCGACAAACTTAGCGACCTCGTAGCAGAACTTGTCACGGGCCAGAGCGCAGTTTTCGTTGCCGTTCTTTGCGCCGTCTTCCAGATCACGGAAGTCGGAGGAAACGCCGGAAAGGGCCAGCATGCCGGACTTCTTGTTCAGCATATTCAGGCACTCGTCAACATTCATGCCGTACTTGTTGCAGATGAACTGCACAACAGCGGGATCGATATCACCGGAGCGGGTGCCCATGGGAACACCGGCCAGAGGCGTCAGGCCCATGGTGGTATCCTGGCACTTGCCGTCCTTCACAGCGGACATGGAAGAGCCGTTGCCCAGATGGCAGTTGACCATCTTGAATTCCTTCTTGCCCACCAGCTCAGCTGTACGCTTGGCAACATACTTGTGGGAAGTGCCGTGGAAGCCGTAGCGGCGGATGGAGTCGTTCTCGTAGTACTCAGTGGGGATGGCATAACGGTAAGCCTTGGGAGGCATGGTCATGTGGAAAGCGGTATCGAAAACGGCGACCTGAGGAGTCTTAGGCATAACAGCCTGGCAGGCGCGGATACCCATCAGGTTAGCGGGGTTATGCAGGGGGCCCAGGGGAATGCACTTTTCAATAGCCTTGATGACCTCGTCATCGATGATGCAGGAATCAAAGAATTCCATACCGCCGTGCAGAACGCGGTGACCGACAGCGTCGATCTCGTCAACGCTCTTGATAACGCCGTGCTCGGCATCCTGCAGGATCTCCAGAGTGGCTGCGATCGCCTCGGAGTGGGTGGGCATGGGAATATCCTTAACGACCTTATTGTCGCCTACCTTGTGGTTCAGACGGCCGTCAATGCCGATACGCTCGCACAGACCCTTAGCGGAAACTTCGCCGGTCTCGGGGTTCATCAGCTGATACTTAAGAGAAGAGCTGCCGGCATTGATGATCAAAACATTCATTGGGATTGCCTCCTGTAAAATAAATATTTTCTTTTTTCGTACTTTGTGTTATGATAGCCATAGCTAAGGCTATTCTATAATATTTTCCACAATTTCTCAACCCCTGAATGGAAATTTTTTCTGAAAAGGAGGGACTTTTTTGAAAACCGTTGGTATTATCTGCGAATATAACCCCTTTCATTTGGGTCATGCAAAACAGTTCCGCATGATACGCGATCAGCACGGCAGTGACTGCGGCATCGTATGCCTTATGAGCGGCAGCTATGTCCAGCGGGGCATGCCTGCCATTTTCGACAAGTCCCTTCGTGCCGAAGCCGCGATTCGCTGCGGGGCGGATCTGGTGCTGGAACTGCCGGTAACCTATGCCCTGTCCTCAGCGGAAGGCTTTGCTGCCGGTGGTGTAAGAATATTATCCGGCTTTTGCGACGCATTATGCTTCGGTACCGAAACCGGCACTGAAGAAACGCTGACAGCAACTGCGGAAGCACTGCTATCCACTGCGTTTGCGGATGCTCTGCGGGCCCGTCTGGAAACCGGCATCTCCTTCCCAGCAGCGCGGCAGCAGGCGCTTGCCGATCTGGGAGCCGATGCAGCCCTGTTAAATAATCCCAACGACATTCTGGCTGTGGAATACTGCAAAGCGATCCTCTCCCAGAGCAGCACTATGAAGCCCATGCCCATTATTCGGCAGGGAAGCTATCACGATACCGCTGCCGATCCCGAAAATCCATCCGCCACCGCTGTCAGAGCCTTGATCGCAGGCGGACACGATTGGAAATCGTGTATCCCTGAGGATGCACAGCCGGTGTTTTCCGATGCTGCTGTGCATACTTTAGCCGCCGGCGAGCGGGCGATCCTTGCAAAGCTTCGTACGATGACGGATGCAGAGTTTGAAGCGCTGCCCTATGGCTCAGAAGGGCTGTGGCGCAGGCTGATGCACGCCTGCCGGGAGTATGCTGCCCTGGATGAAATCCTATCCGCCGTCAAAACCAAGCGGTACACCCGCACCCGGCTGGACCGGATGGTCATGTGCGCATTTCTTGGTATTACCCGGGAAATGCTGGACTCCCCCGCTCCCTATACCCGGGTGCTGGCCTTCAACGAAACCGGCCGCAGGATCCTCAAGGCAGCCAGAAGATCCGGCTGTTTCCCCCACACAGGGGAAACGGTGGACGAGCCCTATCAGCTTCTGGAGCAGCGGTGCGACAGTCTTTACGGCCTGTTCTGCACAAATACCCCGGATTTCCCAAATCCAAAACGCAGAGTCTGCATTCTACCTTGATCAAAAAAACGGTGTGACGATACGTCACACCGTTTTATATTTTACAGTTGGAAGAGCCAGAATACCAGCGGAATGGTGGCGCAGGCTGCCAGATGGGATACCAGTGCCAGACCGGCGCCGATCTTGCAGTTTTCATTCACCAGCTTAGGGAATACCACCGTATTGAGTCCACAGGGCAATGCGTATAACAGCACGGCTGTCCGGACGATTTCCTTGTCCGCAAACAGACTCAGTACCGCGCCGATGATCACCGGGATCACAACCAGCCGAAGTGCGGACATAATATAGATCCTGATATCTGACAAAATATCTTTGAACGGATACTCCGAGATCACGATGCCAGTCAGCAGCATGCTGACTGGGCCCATGCAGGCACTGCCCTTACCCAGAATATCAGCAAGCAGCTCCGGCATCTGCAATCCGGAAAGGCCCAGAACCATGCCTGCTGCCATGGTAATGATGACAGGATTCAGCAATGCCTTCAAGCTGAGCTTTGTCTTGGTTAGAATCGGATAGCCGTAAACATAGATATACAGAGAGACCGGAATGCCGAACATCATCAGATCCATCAGTCCCACTGCGCCGAACATCGCCTCGGCCAGAGGATACCCCATGTAACCCATATTGGGCACAACCAGAGAATACTCATACACCTTCTGAAGATACTGATGCTTGCTGAACAGCTTTCCTCCCAGAAAAGCAGCTAGGCCCAACACAAGCAGCACTGCCAGCGACAGCGTCACCATCACGTAATTCTCAGCCAGATATCGGATCGTGAAGCTTCCCCAGAACGCTTTCAGTACATTGAACGGAAGGATCACATTCACAAGCACAGAAGAAAGCACCTTGCTGTGCTGTGGGTTCACCTTGCCGGTCTTGCTCAATATGTAGCCAAGCGTGACAAACGAAAACAAGATCAATACTTGCTCAAAAACTGCCATAATTCGACCTCCCTGCGATCCACTCGGTACAATTTAGCATAAACCTTCCCCACAGTCAACCTCTGGTTATTGACCTTTTATAACTTTCGTGTTACAATCAAGCATCATAACGATCAGGAAGAAACGGGATATGAACACAAAAGAAATACTAGCACCTATAAAACTGTATCTGTTTGACATGGACGGCACGCTGTATTTGGGTGACCGGCTTTATGATTTTACCGCCCAGCTGCTGGAAACCTTGAAGCGTACCGGCAGAAAGTACCTCTTTATGACCAACAATTCCTCCAAGAGCGTGGAGGACTATGTAAAAAAGCTGGCAAAGCTGGGGATTACCGCCACCCGGGATGATTTTATCACTTCCTCCCAGGCAACAGCATTTTACCTGCACAAATACCACGAGGGTCAAACGCTGTATGTCTGCGGCACAGAATCGCTGAAGCAGGAACTGCGAAACGAAGGCTTCACCGTCACAGATAACATTGGGGAAGTGCAGTGCGTTGTCATGGGCTTTGACACCGAACTGACCTTCCAGAAGCTCCATGATGTAAGCTATCTGCTGCTGACACAGCCCGATATTCCGTATATCGCCACGAACCCCGACCTTGTCTGTCCCACAGAATTCGGCAGCGTTCCCGATTGCGGAAGTGTCTGCGGCATGATCTTTAACGCCACCGGAAAGCGCCCCACCGTCATCGGCAAGCCCTCGCCGCTGATGCCGCAGCTGGCTATGGAGCGCTGGGGTTTCCAAAAGGAAGAAACCAGCGTTGTGGGCGACCGGATCTACACCGATGTCAAGTCCGGGCTGAATGCCGGGATCACAGGAATCCTCGTCATGTCCGGCGAAACCACCCCCGAAATTTTGGCAGCAAGTGACGACAAGCCCGACCTCGTACTGCAAGATGCCGGCGAGATCCTTAAAAACTTATAAATAAGATCTCCGGTTCGGATTGACGAACCGGAGATCTTTTATACATTTCTATGAATTTTAATCTTGGACGGAATCCGTAATTTCAGCGTATGCAGCATCTTATCATTCAGCTGCAGATAGAGCTTCTTCACTTCTTCCTTATAAACGCAGATCATGACATAGGGTCTGTCATCCGGGTTTCGCGCAGAATAATCCACCGCTTTTACATGGGAATATTCGTCCAACTTGGGATCGCCCCAGGGCGCTATCGTAATGACCTGACTCAGCGGAAACGACATCAGCGTCTTGCGGCTGATTCCGCCCATGACCATATCGATATCAAACTCATCGTTTACATGTATGTATTCATAATCAAAATCCAAAAAGCGCTTAGCGAGAAAATACAGGATCCACAGGATCACCGCAGGGATCAAAAGATAAAAACTCATACCGATTCCCAAAACGGTCATTACCCAGCACCAAATTTTCAAATTCCTCTTGAATTTTTCCGGATCCTTGACCACTTTTTTCGAAACCGTTACTTCAGAAAAAACATCCATGCTAACTTCCTCCATTTATGAACTAGGGATCCAATTTATATGGCTTGTCCGCCGGATACAGTCCCTGCAGCTTCTGCATCCCCCGGGACACGGCATCTCTGGAATTTTTCCAGTCCGCCCCCGCCTGCCGGTAGTCAAACATACCGACAAACCAGTCGATATCCCCCTTGACTCGGGCCAGATTCTCCCGCATCAGATGCGTTACTGTTTCATAGAACCATTCCCGCTGGCTATTGGGCAGTTTCTCATCTGCCTCTTCCAGGAGCTGGGAAAAATGGCGCAGGCAAAAACCCTTACTGTTTTCCACCAGTGTGCGGAATTCTTCCTTCTTGATCAGTGCGAAGAAGGTCAGATAATAGCGGTTCATGTTGTATTCCAGCCGGTCACATAAAAAGCAGCTGCGCTGGCGCTGCCTTGCCCACTGCAGAAGGGTATTTTCATCGCTGCCCTTTCGCTTGCCGACCAGCGGCTTTTTTCCGGGCATAGCGAATCCCTGCGATACCTGATCCAGCTCATCTACAAGGCCTTCGTAATAAGTCTGCATGATCAGAGCATTGCCCAATGCATTGCCAAAGTCATACATTTTCTTAAAGTGGCCGGGACAAAATCCCTTGGCATCTGTAACACTGCGGACATCAGGCTCCATATAGCTGGCGCCGGGGCCCAGAACATAACGGATCGTCCGCTGCTCCGCCATCCGTTCCAGATAGCAAAACGGGCATTCATCGCCAGACGAAAAGGCTTCGTTTACCGGTATGGTTTCGATGGTATCCTTCATATAAATTCTCTCCGTTCCGGTTCGCTCACAGATTCATGGCAGAATTTATATTATTATATCAAAAGCAGTCAGAAAAACAATAGCTAAAATATGAACTTTTATGCCATTGTTTTCAGCATTTCCTCTGTCACTTCATACTGGCATGCCTCACCGTTGGCGTACCTGCAGAATTCCTCTGCCATCCACTCAGCCATTCTGTGGACCTCGTTACCGGCGCTGCCTGCAATATGAGGTGTCAGAATGCAGTTGGGCAGCGTATAAAGCGGACTTCCTTCCACCGGAGGCTCCGGATAGGTAACATCCAGAACAGCCGTCAGATCCTGCCGTTCTTTCAGGACCTCGATCATGCCGTTTTCATCCACCTGCGCGCCTCTTCCCGTATTAAGGAACGTAGCATAGGGCCGCATAGAAGCAAAATGTGCCTTTGTCAGCATCCCCACCGTCTGGGCATTATTGGCAAGGTGGTTGGAGACTACATGGCAGGTGCGGAAAATGGTCTCAATATCGCTCTTCTCCACGCCCAGAGCCTTAGCCTTTTCCTCAGTCAGAGAACGGGAATAGGCCAGCACACGCAGGCGATAAGGTTTCAGCATGTCACAGACAAATCTTCCGATAGCACCAGTGCCGATAATGCCAATGGCAGCATCGTAGTTACCAGGATAATACTGGGCCATCTCCCTCGCGCGGGTAACAACACCGTTGCTCATAAGATTCGACCGCAGGAAGTAACCCTTATTGGCCAGAATGATCTGCGCAACCGTATACTCCGCTACAGGAACAGCATTGGCGATCCATGCGCTGAAGATCTTGACCCCCCGATGCAGAAACGGTCTTGCGAAGGCCTGCACTGTTCCGGCGGCATAAAAAATTGCCTCCAATTTGGGGAATACCTCCGCTATTTCCTCTTCTGTAAACACGGGCATGCCCCATGTAGAGAAAATGAACTGCACATCCCGAAACTTCTCCGGATCCTTCATCACATCATCCTTGGTATACTCTGCCTGCTCTGCATCGATCATGCCGCAGATCCGTTCCAGTGTTTCAGAGGCATAGACGCGGGCGATATTTCCCACGGAATTTGTCAAAAATATTGCTTTCATTTTATTCTCCCTTCAATGCATACAGTGCCTGCGCTTCTGCAGGCAGGGATTCCACCTTGTTATCCGGCATAAATTCCAGCAGCAGCATATGCTCGCCCGGAATCTCCTTCAAATAGGATTTCCACTCGTTGACGCCCTCCGCCAAAGGAAACCTATCCGTTCCCTTCCACTGGAATACATGGATATGGTCGATATAATCCTTCAACGCTTTTGCGTATTCGACATTTTCTTCGATACTGCGGAACTGATTGGGCTGCCAGTACATACGGAAAGCAGGGCTGTTTACCGCAGCCAGTAACTCCAGCGCACTTTCCTTTGTCTCCGTAAAGGTCCGAATGTGGCACTCCATGCACAAGGTCACCCCCTGTTCCTCTGCCATTTTGGCTGCCCTGCGGCAATCTGCAAGCAGAGCTTCTTTTTCCTCCTGTGTATACTCCTGAGGACTCTTTGTGCCGCACCACAAACGAAGGGTGTCTGTGCCCAGTGTCTTGGCAGCATTGATATATTCAGGGATCTGCTCAACAGGATCTCTGCCAAGGTAGAAATAAGTTCCGTAGGAACAGCAACCAACACCGTACTTTTTCTGCAGCTGTACAATCTCTTCCAGCCGATCTATTTGATCTCTGGGTGCATGGACATCACTGCCCCACTCGATCATCTTCAGTCCCGCATTGGCGGCAGCTGAGATCACTTCTTCCGGTGTCAGCTTCCGGAAAGAAATGGATACCAGACCCGTATTGTTCATAATTGTCCCTCCTAAAAGATATTCTGATTGCTGCGATAACCTCTCCAGACATTTTCAAAGCAGTCATCGCAATCCGGAATCGGTCTGACCGGGCGCCAGAAAATGCTGCATGCATCACCCGAAAATACACCCTGCTGAATCTGATCCGCCCGCTCTCTGGGAAGACAGACAAAGCGGAATATCTCGTCTAAGCCTTCCCGCTTTTGACCCTTATGATTTGTGTAAAGCGAAGATCCTCTGGTAGATCCCACCGAGCTGCTGTAATCCAGCATAGCAGAAAGGCAAACGATCTGGCAAACCAGTGTGTCGCGGTACTGATAAGCCTTGTAAAGCGTCTGTTGGTCGGCAACACCCACGCAATCTTCTATTTCCTTCAGCGCCGCCTGTGTTTCTGCCAAGGCTTTTTCCATAGCGCCGGCATGGCGGATCGCAGCCCCGCAGGTGCTCATGCGGTCTCTTGCCGTCTGGATACAGGTATCGGCATTATTCCGGTTGGAAAGGACTTTCTCCGAAAACACCATTTGCTCCGATACAGCCTGCTCTGCCATTTCCCGAAATGCCAGAGGATCCGAATGCATCCTTCTATGAGCCGCAATATACTGGGCTGCCCGCAGCGCTCCTACCTGCCCCGCATTCAGCGCGCTGCCACCAGGGCGGGAAATACCGTGGGTTCCCGCGCATTCCCCCGCTGCAAACAAGCCGGGGACGGTGGTCTGCCACCACAGATCCACGGAAATACCGCCGTTATTGTGCTGAGCGCACAGGGCAATCGGTAGCATCTGCTTTCCAAGATCCACACCTTTTCCGCTGTAAAGCTCCACCGCAGGCTGATTCATATGCATCAAGCGTTGGATCGGTGTTCCAAAGCAGGCACCCGCATTTTGCAGATAAGCATAGGCTTCCGCGGAAAGCTTCTCAAATTCAACGGTCTGCAAACCGAACGGATTGCTCCGGTAATCCAGATACACCTTCCTGCCCCCCAGCACCTGCTCCCGGTAGACCAGCAGGTCGATCACAGACGAACCGCCCAGCACCTTGCTGCTGTCAAAGGGCCACTGGTAGCCCTTGAGGAACACCAAAGACAGGGCTTCATAAGGATCATCAAAGAAATCCAGCAGGAACTCCCGCTCCGTGCCGTTCTTGTCCACGCTGACGAACCGGGGCAGCACCTGCATGTAAGTACCCGAAACATTCCACCGGGGCTGCACCGATGCAAGCCCATACTGCCACTCTGTCATATTCTGAAACGCCGCCCCGGCCCGAAACGCAAGGGACGAGGATCCGGTATGACACTGCGGGTACACGCTGTCCGCATAGATTCCGGCAGGCCCGCCGGTAGCCAGCACCAGATCAGAGGTGTGAAAAGCAACAAAATGCCCTGTTTTTTTCTCAAGGCACAGCAAACCGCAAACGCCGTTTTCATCTTTCAGGATCTCCACCGCGTAAAATCCGCTGTAAACGGGGATCTGCAGCCGTGATGCTTCTTTTTCCAGCGCTTCCGTCATATATTTAGAGGTCAGAGGGCCAGCGGATGTTGCCCGGGCATAAGGATCATGATCCGTTTTGTAGCCCACATACTCGCCGTAGCAGTTCACCGGAAACGGTACGCCCAGCTCGCAAAGATTCATAAAGCACCGTACAGACAGCGCCGCTTCGCACAGCGCATTGTCACCGTCGACGCTGCCGCCGGCGAAGAGATTCTCAGCCATCAGCGCAACACTGTCGGTGCTGCCGCCGCCAAGGCTTAATTTATAATAGGTCTGCTTATCGCTTCCCGTGTTGCGGGATGTGCCCGCAAGTACATGCTCCGTAACGATGGCAACAGACGCAACGCCCTCTTTGCGCAGCCTGCATGCTGCGCTGAAGCCCGCAGCACCGCTGCCCACCACCAGCGCATCCACAGAAACAATGTCCAATTCTTTCATAAGTGCCTCACAGTCTGCGCATATGGAAGCCGCCGTCGATATCGATGGACTGTCCGGTCATATACGGCAGCTTTCCGCTGCAAAGGGTATACACGGCTTCCGCAATATCCTCAGGAGTTCCCCAGCGCTTGATAGGCAGCAGTCCACCCTCGATCAAGGCATCGTATTTACTCTGCACCTTGGATGTCATGTCTGTTGCGATGATGCCGGGGCGGATCTCATTGACGGGAATACCGTACTCTGCCAGCCGGTCAGCAAACAGCGCAGTGATCATGGAAACGCCTGCCTTGGAGATGCAGTACTCGCCCCGATTTACGGAGCTTGCATAGGCAGAAAGCGAAGAAATATTTACGATACAGCCCTTATCCTCGCCGGCGTTTTTGATCATCTCATTTGCCACGCTTTGTGTCAGGAACAAAGTGCCCTTTGTGTTGATATTCATCACATAGTCATAGCTCTCCTCTGTCATTTCCAGAAGATCCGCTCTGACCTTAGGTGCAACTCCCGCCACGTTGACAAGTACATCAACGCGGCCATACCTGGCAAGCGCCGCTTGCAAAAACTGCTTCCGGTCATCCGCATTTCCCACATCCCCGGATACATAGGTAAAATCCGCACCCAGATCTTCCATTTCCGGTCTTCTGGACATACCTACCACACAGAAGCCTTCCCGCAGCAGCCGCTTCGTTGTCGCAAGACCAATGCCGCTGGCTGCGCCGGTTACCAGTGCAACTTTCTTCATATCATTTTCCTCCGCAATAGCGCTCATAGAGCGGTCCGTAAACCTCCTTATCCCGGATCACGCAGCCGGGAGTACCGCCGGCACGCATGATGCCGGTGCACTTGGAGCAGCAAATGCACACCTTCTTCTTATCCAACGCGCCTTGGCGCACAATATCCTTGGCAAAATCCGGATAGGCAAAGATCTGCCGGCCAAAGCCGGCAAGGTCAAAGCCGCCGTTTTCGACGAATCCTGCCGCCACATTGGGTGCCGCAACACCAAGATAGCTCAGCGCAGAGCAAAGGATCTTGATTTCGGGCACTTCCTTTTTCAGCTGCGCAGTGCCCATCAGCATCCGGGCAACGCCCTGCAGGGGGTGCTCCTCAGCCGTATAGCCACCGACGGCGAAGGGGCGGTTCACATGGGGATTGAAATAGGGATTACCCATGGTAATATTCAGCATTTTCACGCCTGCATCGCGAAGCTGCTTTAAAAGCCAAACAGGCTCTGTGGGGTCAAAGTCCAGACTGCCATCGGCTGCCACGCCAAAGCCGTATGGATGGGCAAATCCATCATAGACATTCATGCGGGAAGTCACGACAAAGTTCTTTCCGCAGGACTCCATTGCACCAAGAATACTTTCCCGCAGAAGCCGGGTACGGTTTTCCAGACTGCCGCCGTACTTACCGGGTCGGTTATAAGCAGACAGCAGCTCCGAATTGATATAGCGGTGGCAGCACTTGATGTCCACGCCGTCAAAGCCTGCCTTTTCTGCCAGAACCGCGCCCTGAACAAGGGCGTCACCGATGCGCTCAATATGGTCATCCGTAAGAATGCGGCTTGTGTCAATGGGATTGTCCCCTTCAAAAATGGGATTGTTGTATGCGATCAGCGGCGCCGGCTTTCCCTGAGGCTTGCTATACCGACCGGAATGGGTGGCCTGCATGATCACAACAGGTTCATAGCCGTTTTCCTTCAGCCCCGTTTCTTTGATCGACTCTACAATGCGTTTGAATGCATCCAGATTTTCGTCATGGATCCACAGCTGTCGGGGGTTTGCCCTGCCCTCCTCCATCACGGCTGTTGCCTCAAACCAGATAAGACCTGCACCGCCTCTGGCAAACCGGTCATACCTGCGCAGTGTCAGCTCTGCCGGCTCACCGGTAGCAGTACCGTCGCAGCCTTCCATGGCCTGGCAGGCCAAACGGTTTGCGATCACCTTGCTGCCGACCGTCAGTGGGGTGGTCAAAATACCGGTATCCTGTGCAAAAGGCAAATTTGTCCCCAATTGCTGATCCTGCATTTTGAATTCTTCCACATTCATGTATACTTTACGGTTCACAGTAACCCCTCCTGAATTCTCTTGATACGGTCATTATACTGCAGCAATCAAAAAAGCGCTATAGAAAGACTGCTGTTCACTATGTAAATCTTGCTTTTCTGTATAATTCATGATACAGTATTCCCAATCGCTATTGAGGAGGTATCGATTTTGAGATCCATAATACTTTCTGCCGATTATTCCGATACCAGAAACCACATGGCAGCCCATTACCACGACTGTCACCAGCTGCTTTACATTACGAATGGGCAGATCCGCATCCAAGTCAGCGGCAGGGAATATCCTGCAGGTCCCGGTACCATCGTGCTGATCAGCCGTTTCGAAGAACACTCCATACAGGTGCAGAGCAGTACTTACCACCGATATTCCCTGCGCATTGCCCCCGACCCCGGCCTTTCGGATCCGCTATTTTCCCTGCTGGTCAACCGTCCGGAGCACTTTCAGCACGCCGTACGGCTCGGAGACGACTCCGGTGCAGAGGAGCTTTTTGCCCGAATTTTAAGGGAGCATCAATCCGGCAGCATAATGCGCGGCAAGATGCTGGAGCTTCTGCTGCTGCAGCTTTTGGTCACGGTATACCGCTCCCTGCCGGAGATCATTCCCTACGAGCAGGTCGACCTGCATCTGATCCGCAGCATCCAGCAGCAATTTGAATCCGATTATGTCGCAAAATACACACTTCAATCTCTTTCCCGTCAGCATCACGTCAGCCCTTCGCATCTTTCCCATCAATTTAAGCAGGCCACAGGCACTTCCGTTATGGGCTATCTCAATTCCTGTCGCTTTGCCGCCGCTAAGCGGTATCTGGCTGAAACCGACTTTGAGATCGGCAGGGTCGTTGAGTTGTGCGGATTCAGTGATAACAGCAATTTCAGCCGCAGCTTTAAAAACATCACGGGTTTGACTCCCACAGAGTTTCGGATTCAATTCCGCCATAAATAAGAAAAAGCAAACAGCGAAAAATGCGTAAAAGTTTTCAATAACGCCTTGAGAAAAAGAACACTATGTGCTATCATTACCATGTAATGGTATGTGTTCTCTTTTGCCAAGGCGGAAGAGAGCTAATTTAACGAAAGGCAGAGAGCCTTGCAGATCAAGGCTTTCTGGATAGGTAAAGATAAATGAAACTAGGTATCGGCGCTGAAGCTACCGATTCCATATTTCAATGTATCTCCCTAAATGCCGATATAGCTTGATAAACACTAGGTTTTTCAACATCTTTAAAACACATAAGTCCACGCAACTCTATGCCTTCCAATGCAAAAATGGCGTAAAATTGGCGTAAAATGGCGTAGAGAAAATCAGCCGACAGCCTGGGAAAAAGTACATACTGCTACCAAAACAACACCCCGTCTTC
>JAZNGJ010000140.1:0-2566 GCA_045576415.1 Faecousia sp.
CCCCCACTGAAAGGCAGGTTCCTCACGCGTTACTCACCCGTTCGCCACTAAGTAGAAAACCGAAGCTCTCTACCCCGTTCGACTTGCATGTGTTAGGCACGCCGCCAGCGTTCGTCCTGAGCCAGGATCAAACTCTCAAAATGTTGTATCTTAAATCCCTAGGGATCTAAAACCACTTTGAATAATTTGTACTAGCAAATTTACTCAAGAATTTTCGTTGGCTGTTATTCGTTCAAAAACGCTTAAACAATCCATTTAATTGTCCAAGGTGTTTATAGTTCGTCTCACATTATTCAATTTACAAGGTACAGGCGCTCACTTGCGGTGAGCTTGCTTATTCTAGCACAGCTTTTTCCCCTTGTCAAGAACTTTTTTCGATTCTTGTCAAACTTTTTCAACGACCAGAATTCCGCATTTTGCGGACAGCTTCGATATAATAACAGAAGTATCAATCGTTGTCAAGACCAATTTCTTATTTTTTACGATCTTTTATTTTGAGCCTATAATTTGTGGTCCGGCACCGGGAACGATTCTAAATATTGTCCCCTTCCCGGCGTCCAATACCACAATTCTGTCATTTCGCACAATTGCTCATATCTGATTTCTGCGATCGGATGGATTCAGATGCTTGGGCCGTTGTTTCCGGTGTTTCATCCGGTTGCGCAGCAATCCCGGTTCAAAACATCTAAGATAAGGTACGCCCAAACTCTTGATCGTCAGCAGATGCAATATCAGGAGCACCACTGCGATCAGCACACCGCTCAAGCCTGCGATAGACCCCGCAATACCAAGCACGAATCGCCACACTCTGACTGCAGAGGCCAGATCTCTGTTGGGAAGAACAAACCCACATACACCGGCAATACTCACTGCGATCAGCGCAATTGGAGAAATCAGCCCGGCTTCCACGCCGGCGGTTCCCACAACAATGCCGCCGATAATGGATACAGACTGCCCGATGCTCTGGGGTAAATGCACACCGGATTCCTGCAGCAGTTCAAATGCTACTAAAAGGCCCAGGACCTCCCAGACCGTCGAAAACGGAGCGGATTCCTTGCTTTTCAGTATAACACCCAACAGGGGCTGTGGAATCAGATTCTGGTGATAGACCGTCATTGCAATAAATACACCCGGAAGCAGCAGGCTCAGCAGCAACGCAAGATAGCGCAGCACCCGCACACAGGAAGCAGAAACATAGTCCCTTCCCACATCCTCTGCCGACGACATCAAATATCCAATATCCACAGGTGCCAGATACCCGACCGGAATCCCATCCACGAAAAGCCCCACTCTTCCGGTAAGCAAGCCACGGCAGAACCGGTCCGTCCGTTCCGTATACTGCAGCAGTGGAAACGCTGTGGCTCTTGACCCGGTGACATACTCTTCCACAGCTGACGGTACGATCAGCCCGTCAATGTCGATCTCGTCCAAACGCCGTTTCATTCTCCTGACATATTCCGGATTGGTGATCCCCTCGATCCAGACTACCGTCACATTTGTTAGACTCCGTCTGCCGACCTTCGTTTCATATAACCGCAGATCCGGTGTCCGCAAATGGCGGCGCACCAGACTGGTATTGGACCGGACCGTTTCGACGAAAGCATCCTTTGGCCCTTTTACCGTGTTTTCCAGATCCGGCGGAGCAATGCTTCGCTTTTCACCTGTCTTAACCTCAAAAGCGATAGCGCCGGCACCGGGAAAGAGGATCACACAAAAGCCATTGACCAGCATCAGCGCGATATCATCCAGTCTTTCACAGGGCTTTGCAACGGAGTTCACAACAACGCCGTTCAGCGCCCGGTCATAAAGCTGCTGCATGCTGTTGCCTGTCAAATTCTCGACCGCCGGCTGAAAAACATATTCCGATATATCCGCGCCGGATGTCAGTCCGTCAATGGCATAGGCGTACAGCGTGTGGCCGCCGCAGACCAAGGTGCGGACATTAAAATCCCCCGCACCATCAAAGATGGCACGGATATTCGCGTCAGTCATTTCGCCCGGATACATCGTCTGCGGGCGTGGTGTTGACTTTTCCAAACAATTCACCTCCCATATAGCATTTCCACCCCCGCAGCAAATATGCGGATAGTAATTGCAATCGGGCAAAAAGAGTGGTATAATTGCAGGTAATCAAATGTAAGGAGCAACTCCCATGTCCCAAGTAATTGCTGCTGTATCCACTTCTCTTTCCGTCAGTGCCATCGGGATCATCCGGCTGACAGGTGATGGTTGTGCTGCCGTTGCCGGCAAAGTATTTACATTATATAATAAGCAACCTTTGGCTGGCGCTCCGGACCGTAAGCTTATGCTGGGCACCCTGCAGGACAAAGCCGGACGGGTCATCGACCAGTGCATGGCTGTCTATTCCCGGGGCCCCCACAGCTACACCGGTGAGGATACGGTGGAGTTTCATTGCCACGGCTCGCCCGCTGTACTTGCCGCAGGCCTGGACGCTCTGTACGCAGCCGGTGCGCAGCCTGCAAAGCGTGGAGTATTTACCATGCGCGCTTTTATGAACGGCCAGTTGCATCTGACGCAGACGGAAGCCGATATCGGTCTGATCGAG
>JAZNGJ010000141.1:0-40946 GCA_045576415.1 Faecousia sp.
GCACCGGTGCGGTAGTAGTCGGCAGGATCGAACTGCATGGCAACCACTTCCACACCCTCGATTCCATGGACTTCCGCTTTGCCGATGACTTCCATTTCCGTATATTCCGTGCGCTTGCGTTCCGGGAAATCGTACATGCCCCAGGTCAGTTTCTGCCCCACACGAGGCACGATCAGCCAGCCTTGCAGTTCCTCCCAACGGACACTGAATGGCTCTGCATCCAAACGCTCGATAGTATAGTCAGGGATATATTCAGGCAGTTTTTGCATAGTAGGTTCTCCTTTCGGTTTCTGGGTTTGATATGGATACTTGTTTTTGAAATGCTGCTTGGCTGTGTGAAGCCTGCTTTTCACCGTTCCCACAGGAATATCCAGCAGCTTTGCGATCTCGTTTTGGGGCAGCTCTTTCCAGAAATACAGGTAGAGGATCTGCTTATCTTTATCGCCAAGTCGATCCAGAGTTTCCCGCACAGTATGCACCACGGAAATACCAAGCCGTCCGGTTGACAGTTCCTGCTGTGACAGTTCTTCAATGGATATTTCCATCTGTGCTGCTTTTGCTCGAAAATAATCATTGCACTTATTCCGGGCAATGCTGATGATCCAAGATTTGAACGCATCCTTATTCTTCAGCCCCGAAAAGTTGCGGTAAGCACTTAAGTACACTTCTTGCAGCACATCGTCCGCATCCGCTTGGCTCGGCAAGCGGTATCGCACGAACCGCTCTACACCGCTGCTCACGTCACAGAGCAATTTCTCAAATTCATCCATATCCTCACCTCCTTCATATCAGGATCAAAACCGGTTTCACATATATAGACGGGATGCACCGCCAAAAGGTTCATTTTATTTTTCCAAAATACCATCTTGCGGGAATTGTGTCAATCTGCCGCTACCGTTTTCTGACACACTATGCTATAATGAATCCATCGGAGGTGATTACCGTGCGGATTCTATGTTTTGGAGATTCCAATACTTATGGCTACGATCCCAGAGGTTTCTTTGGCGACCGTTATGGTGCCGAAGATCGTTGGGTCGACATGCTGTCAAAGCAGACTGGTCACGATTTAATCAACGCTGGATCTAACGGTCGGGAGATCCCACGCAATCCTTATGCGCTCCGCTTGCTCACTGAACACGCACCTGTGGATATTTTCCTGGTGATGCTCGGCACCAATGACCTGCTACAGGGCGCATCCGCAAAGGAAACCGCCGCCAAGATGGAAGCATTTCTGAATCAGATGCTCCCGCACTATAAGCAGATCCTGCTGGTAGCACCACCACCTATGAAGCGTGGTGCCTGGGTTCCTACGGATGAACTGGTTGCCGAATCTATCAATCTCGCAGAGGAATACAAGTTGCTGGCAGAGAAACTGGACATTCCATTTGTCGATACCCGCCACTGGAATATCGACCTTGCCTTTGACGGTGTCCACTTCACTGAAGAAGGACACCATACATTTGCAGAAAATCTACGAAAGGAGCTGCGCCTATGACCCTGGAAGAAATCAAGCTGCGGCGATTAGCTGGACAGCATTTGCTTACTCCTGCCGACACCCAGACCGTTGTCAAAGACCTCTGCGGTGTGCAGGCGCAATTCCTCAGTCATGCACTCCACGGTCTGTCCATCCGCTCTACCGAAGTCAACACTGACGGTCTGATCAAAAGCTGGACGAACCGGGGTACTATGCACCTGTTCTCTGTGGATGATCTTCCCCTGTTCCTCCATGTAGGCAGGACGCATTTTCTCCGCCCGGTGGATACCCTGGAATCGGACGCCTATATCAGCGCTGACCGCAAAGCATATTTCGCTGATCTGATCGTCGATGCCGTTTCCAAGGGGATCGACGAACGTGAAGCCCTGAAAACCGTCTGCGAAAAAGCCGGGATGACCGAGAACGAAAGCCAAAGCCTGTTCGATCCCTGGGGCGGCACCATCCGTGCCCTCTGCGAAGCGGGCCGCATCTGCCACAAGGTGCAGGAAAAGAAAGCCTACCAACTTTGTCCCGCTTTTGAGCCGATGGCAGAAGAACCCGCCCGGATTGAACTGGCAAGACGGTATTTCTCGCACTTCGCCCCCGCCACCGTTAAGGATGCCGCCTACTTTTTCGGCACAACCCAAACCAAGGTCAAGTCTTGGCTGAAGCAGCTTCCCGTTAAGGAATCCTCGCTGGATGGCAAGTCCTATTTCTATATCGATAACGGTCTGCCTGCTGAAGAACTTCCCGCCTGCCTATTCCTGGCTGGCTTCGATCAGCTTATGCTGGGCTACGAGAAAACAGAAAGCTTGTTCCTCCCCAGAGAGCATATCCGTGACATCTTCAACCTTGCCGGAATCGTCCGTCCCGCCATTCTTGTGAATGGAACCGTAGTCGGCTGGTGGAATCTCAAAAACCGCAAGCTAAAGATCACGCTATTCTCTCCCGCCAATCAAAAACTGATTTCCAACACTGCCACCCGGTTGTGGAGCGATCTGAAGCAAATTGAATACCTGTAAGCAACAGACCCAGGAGAGCACACTCCTGGGCCTGTTAATGTCTATATCGCTTTGTACGCACATTATATTTCTCTTATTTTGCAGAATTTTCGCAAAATTCGACAGTTTTATCTTGACGCAGCGAAACATATCGCCTATAATAACAATGTCATTTTGAAGAAATCTTGCAAAATGGAGGTTTTTCATATGCTTTTAGAATTTCGTTTTCAAAACTACAAGTCTTTCCGTGAAGAAACCTGTTTCTCCATGATGGCTGCGCCTAAGCAAAAAGGACTTGATTATAGCTTGTTCAATATCAAGAAGCATGGCAAGGATATTAAGGGTCTGTGCTCTTCTGTAATCTATGGTTCCAACGCTGCAGGCAAGACCACTGTTGTCGGCGCAATGGATACCTTCCGTTCCATTGTTCTGCGCGGAAATATCCGTAATTCAGAGGACATCAGCTCTCCTAATCATGCAGCATCCAATCTGTCCCTTGTTCCCAACCAAATGCTTACAAAGCCTGAGCCTGTGGAATTCTTCATTGACTTTGTTGTCGATAAATTCCGCATCCAGTATGGTGTTGTAATGGATCTGGGTCTTTTCCTGGATGCCAAGCATGAGCGCAAGATTCTTTCCGAAGTTCTAACCATTAACGGCAACATGATTTTCGAACGCAAGCATCTGGGAAGCAAGTCTGTTTCTCTGAAAGTCGAGCCCTGCAAGGATGTTGCCACCCTGTTCTCCAAAACAGCAAAGGCAGATAATGCAAGCGCCGTTATGATCGCTATGGAGGGCCTGGATCGCGAAGAGCTGTTCCTGACCGGAGGCTTTAAGCTCATCTTCTCTCAGGCTCTGGTCAAGATGATCACCGATTGGTTTACCAACCAGTTCATTGTCGTTTACCGGGCAGATGCTGCCCATCTGGAGCGCCGTTTCTCCAATCCGAAGGAGAACTCCATTTATGTATCTGAGACGCTGAATAATGCAATTAACCTCTTTGGTGTCAACGCAAACCCTGTCGGATATACCATGGACAAGGACTCTGAGGCAAAACTCGTTTCTCTGATTCATACTGGAGATAATCAGTCCGTTGCACTGCCTGCGGATATCTATGAATCCTATGGTACCATCCGTTTTATTAACCTTTTCCCCCTTGTGATTCGAGCACTCCGGACTGGTGCTACACTTGTCGTTGATGAATTTGACGCTTCTATTCATCCCATTGCACTCATGAATATTCTGAATCTGTTCCACAATGACGAGATTAACATCCATCATGCACAGTTGATTTTCAATACTCATAACCCGATTTTCCTCAATGCCAATCTTCTGCGCCGGGACGAGATTAAGTTTGTAGAGCGCGATTCCAAGGATCACACCAGCACCCTGTTCGCACTATCTGACTTTGGCACCGCAGGCGAAAACGGTGTTCGCAAGAACGATGATTATCTCAAGAGCTATCTTGCAAATCAGTATGGCGGCATTGCGGATGTAGACTTTTCTTCTGTCTTTGAGAAACTCAATGATTCGGGAAATGGGGTGTAATCATGGCTCGAAATACGACTCCCAGGAAACAAACCCTAACCTATTACTTTAGCGTTGAGGGTGAAACAGAGCAATGGTACCTCGAATGGCTGGAAACTCAGATTAACGCAAATGAAAATGCAAACTATATCGTAAAATTCATTACTAAAGTGCAAAAGGACCCTGTTTCTTTTATCAAGAAACTGGTAGTTCAAAAGAAAACTACCATTTGGCATCTTTCCGATATTGAAGGCAGTTCGGACGAACAGATCCAGACTGTCCATAATACCTTGGGTAGATTGAAAGAAGCCAAGGGTCTCGGAAAATCCATCATTTACAAATGGGGTTACAGCAACTTAAGCTTCGATCTTTGGATGATCCTTCATAAGCAGAGCTGCAATGCCGAGCTCACTGATGTAGGCAAATACCTCGCCCATATTAACAGAGTCTTTGATGAGCATTTTGAAAGCATGAAGGAGTACAAGGAGGAAGCGAATTTTAAGCGCTGCCTTGGAAAGCTGACTTTCCCCGAAGTACTTACCGCACTTTCCAGAGCCAAAGCAATCATGCAGAGAAATGAACGGGATGGATATCAGCTCACGCAGTTTAAGGGCTATAAATATTACATTCACAACCCTTCCCTTGATCTGTGGCAGCCCATTGAAACAATTCTGAGCGATTGCGACCTTTTATAAGTCATATAACAGAATACCTAAGATAACAGCAGACCCAGGAGCGCACACTCCTGGGTCTGTTTGTTCCTTATTTGACTGGCAACTGAATCTCCGTCAACCAGTCCTCTACATTTTCCTTGTTCCAGATTCCGTCGATATAGCACTCCCGGTGGAAGCCTGCCACCTGATAACCGTTCTCCATGGCATAGCGGTAGATGTAGGCATAAGCTTCGCCCAGTCGGTCGTAGGCCCCCTTGTGGTAAATGCAGATAGCCTTTGTCGCAGGCAGGACACGGAAGCTTATCCGCTCGTTGCCGACCCCCATCTTCGTCACCGCTTGGGAGTAACGGACTCGCATGTTGCTTTCCTTATGCTCCCCATCCAGATACTCGCAGAAGCCGTAGTCCGGCTTGGTGCATTCGATCCCCGGATTCAGACGCAGGCATTCCTGGGCAGACTCCAGCACCAGCATGCTCACATCGCTGTACCGTTCCAGCACACGCTCCTCGCTGTAAACGATACATTCATCAATGTCTTTGATCACAGCTTGATACTTCATTTCACTTTCCTCCATCAGATAGTTGATAATGGAGATGCGTGCAGAAATATCGGCGCGTCTTTGCTGAAGCTCTAATCTCTTGGCGCAGAGAGCATCCTGCAGCGGAACACCGCTCAAATGCGCCTTGATTTCCTCCACACTGAAGTCGAGCTGCCGCAGCGCTTTGATGGTTGCTGCTGTTTCGAGTTGGCTAGCTTCGTAGAAGCGGTAGCCAGACCATTCATCAACACGGGCCGGAATCAGCAAGCCCTCCTTCTCATAGAACCGCAGAGCCTTGATGGTCAGCATGGAAAGCTTTGAAAATTCACCGATTTTGAACACACGATTCACCTCCTGGGCTTATCGTAATCTATCCCCTTAGAGGAGAGTCAAGGGTTATTTCCTCAAAAAATTAAGCACCACCCAGTTGAAGTCATTTGCTTCTTCGTACAGGCCGTGACCCCACTGAGCGTACATCAAAAGTTGAGCACTGGGGATTTTTGCGGCAATTTCTCTGGAGGCGTCACCGCCCAGGGAAAGGTCTTTTTCGCCGCCGACAACCAGGGTAGTTGCTTGGATCTGATGCAGGCTTTCGTAGGCATCATGGGTCAGGCAGGCGTCCGCCTGGACGAAGAATCGATCGTAAGACTTGGGCTTTGTCAGCTTGCCCATGATCGGCACCATCCACTTATTCTTGCGGTAGTAGCCCTCCGAATAGATCCGTCGGACGTTGCTGTCCATCAGCGCAGTGTGGTCATCCCGCTTGGCGGAGGACACCCATTCTTCGATGGATTCTTCCAAAATTGGATTCGTCCTAGCGGATGTGACGGTCAGAATCAGCTTACCCACTTTTTCCGGAAAGTCGATAGCAAGGTGCTGGGCGATCATTCCGCCCATGGAAACGCCGAAGATGTCTGCTTTCTGAATGCCCAGCTGCTCCATGGCTTCAGCCTGGTCCCGGGCCATATCACGGGTGGTGTAGCCCTCGGGCAGCACATTCTTGCGACTGAAGGCGTAGACCGTGAAATCCTTGGCAAACTCCCGGTACATAAATGCCATGGGCAGAGCCGTGCCTTTCATGGAGCGCAGGCCATCCCCCAGTCCGGGCAACATCACAAGAATCCTCTCGCCTGTGCCAAAACGGATGTAGTCCATGGTCGTGTCATCGATCTTCAATGTCCCGTTTTTCGCATTGTAAAGCATACGCATCTCCCTCCGCTATATCTTCTTCGTAAAACAAATGATGCGGTTTGCTTCTTTAAATCCCACATTCAGGTGGAATTGCAGGCTCTGCACATTATCCAGTTCGCAATCGCTGGCAAACTCGGTACAGCCTTTTTCTTTTGCCCAGTTTTCGCAGGCAGACAGAAGCTCTCTGGCAATGCCCTGTTTGCGAGATCCATCCGCCACATAGATACCCTCCAAGTAGCCGACCGGGGATGAGTCCGTTCCCTCCACATAGTCATGGCGCAACTGGCATTGAGCGAAACCGACAGGCACATCTTCCTCACATGCGAGAAAGAACGCTGCATCCGGCTTTGCGATGGTCTCAAAAAACTCCGCCTGCATTTCCTCCACTGTATGGTCGGGCCAAAGCTGGCAGGCCAACTCCGCAAGGATGGGCAAATCCTTTATTTCCGCTTTTCTTATCATGGTCTATCCTTCTTATTCATCGAGTACTTCCAAATATTCCGCGATCCCATCCGTATCATTGCTGCCGATCACAACATCCGCTGCTTCTTTTACTGCATCAATGGCATTACCCATAGCCACACCGATTCCGCATAGTCTGAGCATTCCAATATCCGGCCCATCGTCACCGAATGCCGATACATCATCCAGTGCAATACCGCAGGCCTCACAAGCCTTTCGGATCGCGTTTTCCTTTGTTGCTTCTTTCTTTGTAAACTTGTACCATGCGCTACCGGAAAATCTCTGGCAGTCGCAATCTGAAAGGCGTTCGGCCAGTTTGTGAGCAAGTGTATCATCAAAGATTTCTACACAGAATTTCAGCGCTTTTTCTGAATAATCCGCAAAATCCGTATAGATCGTCTCTCCCCACGTGGCGTCAGACTTATTGGGATCTTCCTTGTAATTCCAGTAGTGTGCGTCCAATGTGTCAATGGTAATCTCACAATCTGCACCACAAATCTGTCTCGCACAGGCTATCATAGACCGGGTTTCCTCCACCGAGAATTCTGCGGTATAGATGTAAGTATCCCGAAATTTGACTACCGCACCGCCACTGGCAATAAAGAGATCCGGTGTCAACTCCGGCAAAAAAGCCATGCAGTTATGCTCTGCCCTGGATGTGGAAATGCCGACTAAAACGCCCCGTTCTCTGCATTTATTGATCGCTTGTAATGTACGCTTAGAAATGGTCTTATCGCTTTGCAGCAGTGTACCGTCTAAGTCGAATAATAAAAGCTTCATGCTCACAGCTCCTTTAAGTACATAATCTCATCCGCATCCTGCTCCGGGGGCAGAAATGCACCGATCCGCCGATAGCCCAGTTTCTCATAGAAATACTTTGCAGTTTCGTCCTCCTGCGTAGAGAGCATAACATATTTGTAGTTCATTCTCCGCATAACAGACTCCCAATGTTCCATCATCTGCCTGCCAAAGCCTTTACCTTGATAGACCTCGTCAATGTACAGCAAATCAAGAAACGGAAAGGACTGCCAGAACAGGCTATACCGCAAAACGCCAACGATTTTCTTTTCGTCGCACAGAACATATACAAGCTGATTCCAGATACATTCGTCCACCTTGTTATGGTGGATGTGGTTATCATACTTTATGATTTTCTGCTTATCTTTACTGTTTGCCAGCCGAATTTCCATTATTCCACCTCATAAGGCCAGTCGATAATGCCGCCGAATTCCTTGATGTTGGTATAGCCCAGCTCCACCAAGGCTTCCGCCGCGATCTTACTGCGCCGACCGCTGCGGCAGTAGACGAGAATCAACTGATCCTTGTCCGTCAGCACTTCTTCTGCCTTTTCTGCAATTTCCACATGGGAGATCACAATCGCACCAGGGACGTGACCTTCGTCATATTCTTCCTGAGTCCGCACATCCAGGATGATATAGCCTTCCTCGGTATCCATGATTTGTTTGGCTTTCTCTGCTGTGATATTCACATATACCGCCCCTTGATCGTTTTCTTTATCTTGCCCACAGGCAGTTAAGAGCATCACCGCCAGAAGGAGAAAAATCAATTTCTTCATTCGCATTACTCCTGTCAATCATCCGAAAATAGATATTTACACATCTGCTCCGGTGCGTTCAGAAACTGTTTTGTGATTTGATAGTGCTCCGTTTCCTTATACGACACCGATTGAATGCCATCTTCCGTCAGGTACAGCACCTCCGCACCGGGATAGGCCATCAGGATCGGCGAATGAGTAGAAATGATAAACTGGGAGTTTTTCTTCTCCAGCTCATGAATATGACACATTAGTTCCAGCATTCTGGACGGAGACAGTGCCGCTTCAGGCTCGTCCAATATGTACAGACCATTACCGCCAAAGCGGTTTGTCACCAATGCCATGAAGCTTTCACCATGGGATTGCTTGTGCAGAGAGACACCGCCGTAGCTTTCAATCACGCTGGGGCCAGGAGCTGGGATTCGATCCATCTGATCGATATTGCTGGCAACATTGTAAAAGCTCTCTGCTCTCAGAAAGAAGCCATCTTTCCTTGCAGACATGCCTTTTGAAACACGGAGATAACGGTAAAGCTCCGAATGCGAATCCTCTGTGGAGAAACTGAAGTTGATAGTTCCTCCCTCTGGGTTGAACCCCTGGCTCACTGCAATTGCTTCGATTAGGGTGGACTTGCCAATTCCGTTTTCTCCCACTAAAAATGTGACTCGCTTCGTGAAGTTCAGTCTGCCCATCGCTTGCAGGCTCTTAATAACCGCCAAATCATTCAGATAACTGTGTGCCGGAAGCTGATCTGATATACTGATAGATTTGATAAATAAATCACTGAACACAAGCACACCTCATTTCGCTTATCCTTTTATAAACTTCCGAATGGTCTTTTCTTCCGCCATTGGATTCAGCAACAGAATCTGCTGTCGGATCTTCTCATAGCTTTCGTCAGCATCCAGTTCCGGGATTTCAAAACCACGCTCTGCCCAGAAATTCTCCACGGTGGTGAACACGGTGCTATTCCAGCCGTATTCGATGCCATACTTATTTTTCTTCTGCTTCCGGCCGGTCATGGTAATGAACATCCCCATTTGCAACTCTACCATTGCCCGGTCAAACTGTAACTTGTCCTCTTTGTCAAAACCACCCAGAGCTTTGATCTCATGGAGTGCCACATAGCCGTCACGAACGATATCATAGATCCGCTTTGCGGTGTGGCTGATACCGCCCCGCTCATAGACCTCCTCAAAAGTCTCGCCATTTCGGCGGACGGCATAGAAATAGGGATACCAGTCTTTGGTGATAAAGCCGCTGGTCTTGAAGAACACTTTGGAGTAGGCAATGTCTTTCCGTTCTTCCAGCACTCGCATCCGCCATTCCCAAGGATCGACTTCCGGGTCACCGCAGTGCCACTTCACCGGCGTGTCCAACGCATCCTGATTCAGCCAGTCATAGTCGATCAGCGCAAAGATGCCCTTGGCATTGCCGCCACCCATGGAGAAACCACAAGTATTCAGCTCCCGGCAGAAATCTTTAAAGTTTTGGATCATGGTATCACTTCCTTTGCCCTTATTCTATCATATCTGTCAAAGGCGATAAATGATTGAGATTACTCGATTACTTCCTTCAGGAATATTTTCTGATCGAACGCACCACGCTGCGCTCGTTTCTCCTTACGAACACGAGTCAGGTCATCCCATGTATAGCCCCTGGCCTTAACAACAGCGCCCATGACTTCCAGCAAATCCGCAAGTTCCTCAAGAGATTTACTCTGCTGATATTCTGCCAGTTCTTCGTTCAACTTCGCATCCAGCGCCTGGATGTAGGCATCATTAGGCAGCACCTCCATTGTGCAAGTTCTTCCTGACGCTTCAATAATCTCCGGGATTCTGTCCCGGACAAGTTTATTATGAACCGTGCGCTTCTTCATAGTATTAATCCTCTCCTGTGCCTTCGTATGGTAGTATGTAAATCCCTTGCATACGCAATTATTCTTCATAGCAATTTCAGCGGAAACGATATCAAAGAGGTACTCAATAGACGAAACAGAAGAACCACCTTGAATCTTGCTGATTAGATAATCAACTGGTGTTTGTCCCAGTTTCTTCTCAAAAGCTGCCTCAAACACAATAGGATTCTTACTGACAGGAGGCTTTTTTACCTTCTTACTTTTCGCTGGATTTTGTCGCTTCATTGTCACGCACCTCCACACTTTCTTTTATTATATCGTATCGAACAATCGTTCGCAAGAGTAAAATGCTCTCATTTGCTTTTCTTTGTTTATAGCGGTGCAAATAACGGCATTCCCTGCATAAACTGCTTGTATCATACCGGTGAGGTGGGGCTATGAAACAACGGTCGATTCTTTGGCAGGCGGCAGGATTTGCTCTCGTTACTTTTGGCGGCACGATCCTGCACTTCTTGTACGATTGGACAGGCTGGAGCATCCTGGTTTCGCCCTTTTCCGGGGTCAACGAATCCACCTGGGAACACATGAAACTGCTGTTCTGGCCCCTGTTTCTCTTCGGGCTGGTTCAGCGGCTATTCTTCGGGGATCAGAAGAACTACTGGTGTGTCAAACTAGCGCAGATTCTGCTTGGATTGGTGCTGATCCCTGTGCTGTTCTACACCTACAACGGCGTGTTCGGCAAATCCCCGGATTGGATCAATATCGCCATCTTCTACATCACCGCCGCAATAGTCTTTCTCTTTGAGTGGTGGGTATTCAAAAATGATCGGCTGCAATGCAGACATCCCCGGCTTGCTTTCGCCGCAATCTGTCTGATCGGTGTGCTGTTTGTGGTGTTTACTTTCTCACCGCCGCAAATTCCGCTATTCCAAGATCCACTCACCGGAACCTATGGAGTTTGACAACCGAAAACTTTTTGAGAAAGGACTTGCAATATCCGCACTTCCAAGGTAACATCACACAAACTTTTTAGGAGGTGTTTTCTTGCAATCCTTTGCCGAAGCATTGAATGCTTACACGCGCGACCATCCCTTTGATGCCGGGAACGGCGATGCTGAAACCGTTCTCGACCAGCTCTACCAAGCCTATTCCGAATCCCACGAATCCGACCCGCTGGAAATCAGCGAGGGTTTTAAAGAACTGGAGTGTTTTCTGGAAACCTTGCCCCTAGACGATAACAACGCTGTCTTTAACCTCTGTTGCCGCCTGTGTACAGCCTACGAGGCGAAAGCCTTCCGCCACGGCCTGCTCTATGGAGTGCATCTGATGCAGGAGCTTTTCACAAAGGAGGGTTCGTATTGATTGTCAAAAATGCTATTCGCTGCAATATCTGCGGTGATGAAATCGAATCCAAATATCGCCACGATTATGTGCAGTGCAAATGTGGTGCCTGTGCTGTTGACGGCGGTCACGATTACCTACGCAGGTGTGCTAAAGACGAGAGCACCTTTACTGACATATCTATAATCGAGCAAAAGAAACAGGATCAAAGATAAAATGATTTTTTCTTTGTTTATAGCGGTGCAGATTATGAAAGGGGCGACCAGCATTTGGTCGCCCCTCGTTGTATGATTTACTTTTGCGCCACTAGCAGGAAGCGGTGGATCTTTCCTTCAATACAGCCGTTTTTCTCCAGGATCTGCTGTGCTTTCAGCAACCGATCCACGCAGGTCTCCACGGAAAAATCCGGAAACTCCCATTCGATGATTCGAGCGAACCACACCAGCGCACCCACATCAAAGAATTTGATTGGACGGAAACATTCCTGGGCATCCAAAATCTCAAACCCGGCATCCCGGAACTTTCTGGATGTGATGTCCAAATACTGCTCCGGGAACGGCAATTCAGTTTCACCGCATAGCAGTTCCACCAGTTCACGGTCGTTCTCTGCACCCACCTGCTGGGTGATAAACAATCCACCGGATTTCAAAATACGATGGATCTCCGCAGCATTGAAATCGCCATGTCGGTTGATGACCATGTCGAAGCTGCCATTCTCAAAGGGTAGCTCCTTAGTTCCGTCGCCTGGGCGGAAATCAATGCCCAATGGCAGAAGCACGTGCCTGCACAATTCCACGTTGGGGGAATAACCTTCCGTAGCTGCCGTGTTCTCATAGGGATGGTTCAGCGACAGCAAGAATTCTCCGCCGCCGGTATCGATATCCAAAATCCTCATCTCTGGCTCGAGATACCGCAAAATCATCTCCCGGTAATCCCAAGGCAGATTTTCTTCCTCTGTATACCGTCCGTCGATGTGAGAGAAATCCCAGCCATGAATGTGGGCAATGTTTTCTTCCGCTTTCCAGCCTTTGATCAATTCGTTTGTATTCATATGTAACTACTCCTTGTTTTCATTTTGTGGTGAAAACGGTGCAGTTAACTGACAACATCCTTTAGGCTCGATGCAATCTGCTGTCAGATTCACAACTGCACCGAGTAGTTACCTCGAATGAGCCGCATCATATGCGCTCACCGCCTTTCAGTATTCTTGGTTAGTCGGCATCCTCGTCCAGCGCTTCGATGTAGAAGCTGACGGGCCGGAAGCCGTCGTTACAGCTTACCATAGCTGATTTGGGGTTCTTCATCCAACCATCATAGAAATCGCCGCCACCGTGGGCCAGCGTCATCACAAAGGCTGACATACTCTCCCATGCGCTGTCGCACATTTCATCCGGTTTCTGCCAGCCATTGGCAATCCAAACTTGTCCTTCCTGGATATCACAGGCATGTTCAATGGGGTTCTCATATTTTTCTATCAAGTCTGGGTAGTAGGCTTTACGCATAGCGGTAATTTTAATCTTCTTCATGGATTCTCCCCTTACCAACCCGAGCATTCATTGCAAATTCCCTTATTTTCACTGCCTCTGCCGCCATATGATTTCATCTCATCTTCGCGTTTGATCTGACCACAGCATTTGCAAACGACCCAGCGTTTCCCGAAGCAATCATAGAATGGTTCTTCACTTTCAAAATCATGTCTCTGTGCATCACCATACCCGATTTCTCGCTCTGCGCCTTGTCTATTTTCGATTCCTCTAAGTATCGGATTTCGAGATGAATGATCTTGGGCATCAAACTCTCCACCCCAAGTATAGTTATAGCTCCCCGAAGACACCTCCGACGGATGTAGTGTGGCTTCTATCTCATCATCAATGAGAGGACTGTAGCAGTCACATCTCTTTATTGCATTTTCTAGAAGTTTTGCTTCTTTTTCATTCGGAGGGATCAGCGAATGTGTCCTAGTTACAATGCCCGCCCGATAATCAACTTTCTCTAAAAAGCCAATGTAGATTAGGTATTCGATATATTTTTCAATTACATCGTACAACAGCGTTAGCTTACGCCATCCATTTCCAAGATTTACATTTACTCCATAGGCTAACTTCCAGTTAATCGGTACGAACGGCATATACTTTTTGACACATCCGTGTATTTTATCGTTACTGTACCTTGTATATCCATCGTTACCTTCTGCGCGATTATAGATGAATTTATCGAAAATTGCAGATTGCCAAACTCTACGATCACACGCAAAAACCATTTCTCCTGTAATCGGAATATCCACAAAAAACGGCAACTGATCCGAAATATCCCTTCGAAAACTCAAGTTACTTAACACGGCATTAAAGGCCTTGTCCGATCGCAACTCCAAGAGTGCCTTTTTATAGTTTTCCGGATGCATAAGTTCCTCAACCACAGTCGTTGCTTCAGTGCGTTTCTGTTTCGATTGCTCTGCCTTCCGTTTTCTCTCCGCCAGCTTCTTTTCTTCGGCTTCGACCAAAGCATCATATCTTCTTTGATACTCAGACGCCGCCCAAACCAGTGCTTCTTTACGCAGAGGATTATATACCCATGTTTTGCCATTGGTTTGATTTATCAATACATCCCTGATCACCTCACGAGAAAGCGCTTGCCCATGAAGTGAGCTCAAATCCACCTCAACCACAGGTAACCCAACAGATTCAATTTTCTTCTGTTTTTCCTCGTCCACGAAGTGAGTGACCGCAATTTCTATAAGGCAAATCTTACCTCTTACGCTCACAATGATATCAGGAACAAAATCAGATATCTTTCGCTCCAGAGTAACCGATTCGCATTTTGCTCTGTATGGTTCTCTATATTGCAGTTCCGGCATTTGATAATAGTCGTAAGGCTGATAGTCAGGCGCCCATTTTACATCTTTGCGTGAGACAGAATATCCCGGAAACAGAAAATTCTTTTCTTCTTCGATGATTTCTTTTGCAAGCATGTGTAACGCCGTTTGCTGTGCGGCGACGAGATTGCACGGTTCGTTATAATGCGCAAAGTGGTGCTTTTTCTTCGCACCTTTACGCGCAACCAATCGTCCTCCGCACCCCGGGCATAAACAGTCACATTGCAAGCCTTTGCTTTCCACCGGAAGATCCATTATGTTAATAATTCTTCCGTTCTGAACGCCATACTCGAGCTGAATATCAAATTCTACACGCAGACCATTCAGGTAATTGCAAAGCGGCTCATTTTCCTTGTCTATCAGCTCAATCGCCTTAGCAACGGAAATATACTCGCCCTGTACACAATGCTTGTTTTCAACAACCGTCAGCGCAACGATGTCTGTTTTTGCAACCATCTGGGTCTTAACCACTGACAAATTATACCGAGCAGATACCCATTCCTCAAGTGCATCTCCATCCGCTCCATCATACGGTATTAAGATACCTCCCGCATAGGTGCGAAGTACTTTTTTCTTTGAGATAATAAGTAATTGTTTCATTAGAGTTTCCTCGAAATATAGCGGAAAGCAAATTAATTCAACATCCATCATGGTGAAGCACTCACCAACTATAGTACCCTCACTTCATCCACTAAGCCAGATCGTTCCAAAAACCGATTTCAGAGTTCTCGTATGTGCCAACAATTACTCCTCGATCCAAGAATGCGTTTCTTTCCTCACAGCATGTCTCAGGCAGGAGTCCGCAGGCATGACATGCAGCAAGATTCAAAGAATCACGTCCCTGACCTCTGCTCATGATACACACAGGATCATTGGAACAAGTTTTCGCATTTGCGATGGCTTTTTTGAGAATTCTTGGGAACGCATCAGGTCTACCTTGGCGAACCAATCCACCGAGCGTACCTTCCGCATCACCACTGGCGGTATATATAAAAATACCCGCCATACTCTTACCATCCTCTGCTTCAGAACAGTACAGCCGTTCACTCAGCGATGCAATACTATAGCCGCACTCAAAACTTAGCTGAGAAATAAGCAAGTGAGAGAGCGTGTGAAGCATCAGGAATTTGGGTGTAATCGTGCGAGGATGATTTTTACCAATATAAGAAGTCGCGTAATTGTTATTCAACCGTGCAGCTCGTTCCAATACCGCAGGATTAGCTGCCACCCAGGTATCAATATCGTTCTGTTCAAACTCAATAAAGATACCCTCACCGCGAACTTCGTATGCCGGATACCACTTGGTATCCGGTTCTTTGGCACTCACAAAACCATTATCATCGATCGTCATTGCAGGTTGGATTCTGGAAAAGCCAATAAGAGCATTTACCACTCGGACTTTGTCAATCAAAGAAATTGCTTTGATGTGAGGTAATTTATATTCGGAAATGTCCATTTCCTCCCGAGAAAAGTCGCCCAGACCATCACCGGCAGATGCACCCATCTCACCGGACAATGCCACATACTCTTCCATACGATACTGGATGCTCGTAACATCCGCATTTGCCGGTTCTGGATCTAACCACAAGTGCGTCAGAATTTTCTCAACTTCAGATTTGGGTGCGCCAATCTCAAGAGCAATTTTCTCCACCCATTTTGGCATCTTCTTAATGATTGTATCAATTCTATCTTCGGGATCTTCATCCGCTATAATAGTTTCGCAATCCTCAAATGCTCTACTCTGCTGGATTTTTACATTAAGTTGATCTGCATACGGAGGAATCACCAGTGAACTGTGTACCACCGGGAAGTAAACGGAAGAAGCACCACGCTGTACCGTTTTGGGATAACAGTTGCATTTTTCTCTTGCGTGACGGAATGGATGATTTCCATCACACCGGAAATGGCCGATTCCAACTTCCTCATCCAGTTTTTCAAAACAGTCCTTGTCAAATGCGCCTTTCAGTGTTGCCGCGGCACCACAAGAGCAAGTAACGCTCAAACCTTCAAGGCCTTCCGTACCGGATGCACCGGTTTTAAACTTTAATTCCGGATTCCCACAGATTTGCTTTTTAGATTTCGCGTGAACCCATTTAACCCAGGGAAAATCATTTAAATGACCGTCCTCACATACCGTTACAATACGTGCAACGACCAAATCCTGATGACACTTGGGGCATTGCATATGTTCAGCCATATGAGGGTCTCTATCAAGCGTTTTCGCATTTGTCCCCTTGCGATATTCTGTGATCCACTTTTTCAGAGGCTGGAATTTTCTGCACTTAGGGCAGAAATACCACTCAGGAAAACGCGAATACGCAATGTTAGTGGGGAGTGCAAAATATTGCACATCTAGAGCTTTCGCAAACCGATGGTCATATATGCGTGATACACCACCCCAATACTCAGGTGCTGCCGTTACCAGTGTCTGATCCGGGAAATCAACCATTGCTCCAACACCATACTGAAGAACCGCTTGCGCCGCACGCACGGAATGGGTTACTGTATTCAAATCAACTTTTGTTTTGATTGGCTCAGACATTATTATCCCCCCAAACAATTATGCTTCCGGTTACAGGCGTATCAACATTTCGCATAGATGTCAGCGTGCTGATTGCAGTGTCCTTTCCGTTGGAGCCATACTGCTTTAGCAGTCGACGAGTACCACCGGCAGGCGGTGTGACCATAAAGCGCCGACCAAAGAATAGTGGCACAGTAGGATCATCACCGTTACACTCATCAACATACTCCTGCCACGTATCAAAGAAGTTTTGAATTTCGGCACGGATTTCATCAATATCGTCCTTCGTCTGTCCGTCAGTGCGAGAATTTATGCCATTGACTCGCTCAATCACATATCTCTCAATTTCTCGAATTGTATCTTCGAAGTACTCTTTGTCAAAATTGATTGCATCCTTGTCCTCACTCATACCAACCTTCTGTCTCATCATTGAGATCAGAACCGCATGAAGTGCACGCTCGCGGGCAGGACGAGAGAACGGAGTGGCTCCGGTTGGCTCAACGAACCGATAGAATGACTCGTGGTAGGATCGGAAACGCTCATAATGTGAACGGTCCCTACTCTTTGTAGCATCATACTGAACAAATGCGACGCCGGGGAAAGATCTTCCCACACGGCTGGATGCCTGGATGTATTCGCTGGTTAATTTTGGCTGGCCAATCATGAGCATCACATTTAGTCTTGCTACGTCAATACCGACAGAAATCATATTTGTTGCAAGCAGAACGTTGGATGCATACCGTTTGGCGGCCTCGTTTTCCTTGGAATACTCAATTTTCTCGAGTTTATCGAGTGTCTCATTGAGTTCCGTGGTAGACACACGGCTGGTGAGCTCATCTGCACTGATAATCAGTCGTCTTGTAGTAAACATTCTGTTTGCAGTACGGACGATGAAATCCTTAACGTCATCATCCACCAGCGTGGAAGCTTTACCGAGATCTTTCAGGCTATTAAAATATACAGTAAGGGTCCACAGCTTGTCCTTTACGGGATCAGGGAGATCCATTGTATATGCTTTTTGCAAAAGGGCGGCCATTGCACGGATCTCTGCCATTGCTTTTGTTTTTCCGGACGGCATAATGCCAACATATTTTCTGCCGTATACACCATCGTCATGGTTGATAACCGATTCTTTTGCAAAGAAAGAGTCTTCTGCATCCAATCCGGGTGCCGGGAACTGGACCACTTCCCGATTATACAGCACAGAGCACTGTTCTTTTGCGCGGCGGATTGTTGCCGTCGAAGCGATTACTTTCGGATACACGCCTTTCTGTCCACAAATCGCATCAACAGCAGTTTCATACAAACCAACAACCGTTCCCAAGGCACCGGAAATCAGGTGCAATTCGTCTTGGATTATGAGTTCAGGTGTACGGTTATCAGTCCCTATACCAAAGAAAGAACCGATCCTCCCATCCCAGGGGAGCATGGCAAATTTATCAACGGTTCCAAACAGCAATGTGGGTGGAGTTTGGTAGAGTTCTTCGTCAATAATTTGGATAGGAAGTCTCTTTGTGAAATCGCAATCTTCATGGGGGCAGAACATATAGAAATGCTTACCGCTCATGCTGTATCCCCATTCACCAACCAGCTTCTTATCCTTATCGTCCTTTACCATTTTCGTGCCGCACCACGGACACTTTAGTACCTGGAATTTATTATGACGTTCCTTTTCGTTGCGGACATAATAATAGTTGCTGACCTTCCGAAGCTTATCCAAATGGAAATCCGCATCCTCGTTCTTATTCGGGATATGAGTACCACCGATCCATAGACCAATCGTAATGGGGTCTTTTCCGAGCGGATAAGCAGGATATCTATGACGTTTCTGGGCGCAATCCTGCCGAATGTACTCACAAGCGCAAATTAATGTGGCTGCACGGGTAAACTGCTGCGCCGCCAACAGCCGCAATGTGTACCGCATAATAACTGCCGTTCCAGCAGACTGTTTTGGGTGCGCCAATTTGCGGTAGAAGATAGTAAATGCAGTCAGACCAAGATATGCCTCCGTCTTACCGCCACCAGTGGGGAACCATATCAGGTCAACAATGCTGCGTTCCGGAGACCGGTCATCTGCAATGGAGTTAATGTCCATTAACAGGAATGCAATCTGGAACGGTCTCCACCGGCAGCTCGCGTCACTCTCCCGACTGTAATCCATACCGCATAGTCTGTCCGAAATCTCTTCATCGCCCGGATATCTATCCGCATTTGCTTGTGCCATCTCGGATTGCATGGCAATATGGATTCGCTGCATAAACATAGCCCGGTTAGCAAGCAAAAATGCACGGTAGGCATTATCATTACTGCGCAGAGTTTCAATACCTGCATACATTCGCTGGTAGGCACGTTTACATTCCTGGATATTCTTTGCCGCTGCGGAAACGTATCTTGCGTCCAATTTCGCTGCAGTTTTCTCCAGATCTTCTGCCCACTGTCTGTACAGATCCACCAGGCTGCGCATAGATTTCAGTTTTGATTCTCTGTCCGAAGAATCCAAATCCGAGAGGTACTTCATGGACAATTCTCTGTCCCCCAACAAATCGTTCTTAGGCAGAGAGAAACTCATGGACGGCACTTCGGTAATTGGGAAGAAATCATTCCAAATGGAACCCTTGCCATTATCATCAATTTCCCAATCAACGGATGTTCCCAATCCGGTTCCGTAAATCTTTTTGTGACGGTAAAGCAGATCCAGAGACCGCTCCTCGTCATCCATTGCAGAAACATCCGAATTCGGATTGCTTTCCATAAACACAAAACTATTATTATCCGTACCAATTTCAATTTTGGACTGGAATATGCAGCGATTGGATTTAACCGGACTTTCGGTCAGACCATTGACCAACATAACGGTAACAGACCAAATGTCATCCGATATTCTTCGTCTCAATGCTACCAACTTTGCATCTGTTCCATCCAGATTGTGGTTTTCCTCATTATCTGCATAATCGCCATTGGTAAAATCCAAAACAAATTCGGGGATTTTGTGCGGAATGCGCACATAGCCCATACTGCAGTAGTCCACAAATCTATATGCAATTTTCTGCAGAATTTGTGCTTCGCTCTCAGGAATAGTATCTCTCTCAAAAATCGAGCGTACCTCTTTCGCCGTCAAAGAAGCAATAAGACGAAGCACCCTGGACTCCTTGTCATACACAATGACATGAGCTAATTCCGAGGGAACTGCGTAGTTGTCAGGATCATTGGGAAGATATGGGATCGCACAATCCGGAACTTTCGCATTTCGGTATGTTGCAAAACTCAAACTACCCCGGATTAAGTCAGCATTACCCTTGACCAAAAATGTAATGCCCATAGACGAGGGCATATATTGCGTAGACATGCCAATTTCTTCGTCCAAATTCTCATCAGCAGTCTCGTCTACTTCATAGGTTCGCTGTTTTTTTGTCGCAACGGGATCGTTGACACGAGATACATCATCGGAGGTATCTGCCGATTCGAGTCCGGATTCCTCCGTAGGAACCGTCTCATCGTTGTCCTGATTGATCGCATTGCCCTGAGGGAACAGGATTCCAACGGAATAACGGCTAGTTGGCGAACTGGATATCAGCTCATGCTCTGCATCAGGCAATGAAAACTCCGAACCGGGTCCCATAAGTTCAGCCTTGATTATATCGATGTACTCTTCCCGTGCGGAAATCATATCTTTTCTTATTTCACTACCGGTCATACCGATACCTCCGCTTCTGTAATGGGTGTGTTAACAAGATTGATGTTGATATTAACGGCTTCATCCAACTCCGAAATACACTCCAGTTCCAATGTTTCGGAAAGGCTGTCCACATTATCATAGACAATACTCAGCACACTGCCTTCAGGCGGCAAGTTGCCACTCAACTTGTCATTGATTGCTTTCGCAATTAAGTCCAGTATCTTTCGTCTGTCATGTCGAACAGCACCGCAAGCTACAAAGAATCCGTGCGGATCTGCCAAAAGATGCGGATCTTGCGTCACAGTCGCAATAAATTCCATTGTCCGTTCATTTCTTGGGCCAACAATGTGACTATCCTCAATAAGCCACTGCCTAATCGTGACCTCTTGCATTTTACTTCCCGCTTCACGCATTTTCTGTGCCACTTTTCTGTAGGTAAAACCATTGACCTCTTTGTACTCTCGCAGAGCTTCTTTCCAGTACTGCGATTTTTCATACGAGTCAATAGCACCCTGGCCCAGTCTACCCTCGCGGAGTAGTCTTTCATAAATGAAATCAACAATGTTCTTAGTGTAATCGTCCCGTTTCACAAAAACCAAAACATCTCCCGGGAGCAACTGTTCCGGCGATTTTTCGACCACATTTCCGGAAGCGCTATCAAATACAACGGCAGAATAGTACTTTGAGAAAAAGATTTGCTCTCCAGTGACGAATGCGCCAACAAATTTTACTTCCGATACCGGGACATATCCACCACCAGAGGCACCAGTATACGCAAATTTACGAATGTCAAAAACATTGAAGCTGTCAATATACTCGTCCAATGTGGCAAAC
The DNA here is from genome assembly GCA_045576415.1 of Faecousia sp. Classification (GTDB taxonomy): domain Bacteria; phylum Bacillota; class Clostridia; order Oscillospirales; family Oscillospiraceae; genus Faecousia. Next base: position 21,525 of record JAZNGJ010000141.1, read on the forward strand.
TGTTGAATGTCGGTTTCCAGCTCTGCTTCCGCAGAAACATCCTCTACATCCAAATCATCTGAAACTCGGATTGCACCAATTCTACGATTCAATGTCCGCTCATATTTCTGATGCTTTTTCTTGCGGAATGTAAAGATTTTATCCTCGCACTCATAAAGAAACACATCAATATTACGTGCTGCCAAACACTGCAGCGGATCGAACCTTCTGTTGTTGATTTCACCAATACATAAAACCGCATCGAATTTTTGACGGGCATCAAAGCGATTTGCAGTAACACAAATTACATTTTCATCCTGAAAATATTCCGGGTGAGTTGTACGAAGGATATCCGCGTAGTATGCCTTAGGTACGATAATCGCAATTTGAGAACCCTTGTGCTCCCTAATATATGTTTTCAAAGCATTGGCCTTGGGACATGCTTTCAACCGCGCCTGATACATATGTTCCAGCATATCCACCACAGCAATGCAGTGTTCCTGCATTGCCCCAGCACGGTCAGCGATATCCCACAACTTCGCTATGCGTTCACTCGGAGAAATGACGGCATGATTGATTCTGCCTTCCCCAACTGCTTTCTCCATCTCCTCCATGGTAAAGACGGCAGTATTCAGTAGGTTTAACAATCCATGTGCCATAACCACAAAGTCGTCTTTTGCAGAGTCCTGCCAGTTAGACTGTTTGATTATCAAAACGGCATTTTTTGCACGACGATAAACATCCCAACTCCATCCGTCTGCTATCCGTATCGGTGTGACAGTATTATGAATCACATTCATAATCTGCCTGTGAAGTTCCGATGTAAACGGATTCACAGAGCGAATCGTCTGATTATTTCGTGAAAGCAGTTCCTTCGTGCAGGCAAATACGGATGCACCCTCGTACAAATCCAGTATGTGTTCACCTATACCGGCCTTCATAGGAGAGGTTACATGTGCAAATCGAAGTGTTTTTCTTCGAAGAAGATCAGCAAGTTCCGATCCGTTTTCAAGTAAGGATACTCCGCCCGTAACCAACAAACCAACAACTTTATTTCCGTGCTTATCCAACACCAAATCTCTCGCCGTCGAAATCTTGTTAGCTACTTTCAGCACGGGTTCTGCCTTTGTTGGATTAAGACCAAACTGATATTCTTCGCCACCGCTTGTGTAATAGGCTGCCGGGATAATATCCAGTAAACCAACTGCTTTCCCTTCACCGTATATGATTCTAACCTGTTTGCATATCTCACCAAAGGTGCTTCGCTCTGCGACTATGACAATCGAAACATCAATTTGTGTTGGGATCTCTGCCACATCTACATCAAATGCAAACGCCAAAAAATCCTCACGATTCGTATTTCTTCTTTTGACACCACGACCGTCGGTAATCAGAGAATCTCCGTAATAAGGCTTGATGAGATGCTTGTTCTTTTCCAGAGGAAGAAAACTTACCGACTTTCCGTTCTTTCCTTTTCCGTCTTGCTCGATTACCATATAAAGCTTACCGCTGTCAACCTTTGTGCCTTTCCAGCGATACCTTTGGCCCCTAAACAGGATCATATCGTCCGTTTGAAGTGCAGAAATAATATCCTCGTTTGTGGATAGATTATATGACAAACACCCCAGCGCAACCGCAACAATCGAAATAACATCAAAGCATACTGATCCGGTATGTAATGCAAAATTAACCGTGCGTTCTTTCGATACCAGCGAATCAGCAAAGAAGGCAAGGTATTTCTCAATTATTGCTTCCTTAGATACAAGCGCATCCCCATAGTAGATATCGCACTTGTTTAGAATAGCATTTGCCAGCTTATCTGCCGTCATGGTATCGCACCTCCAATTATTGTTCTTCCTGTAATTGTCCTAGGCAATTTAGGATAAAACGGGCCATTTCCTCAATTACCGGTATGGTTACTGAGTTTCCAAATTGTTTATATCGCTGTACATCCGGGATTCCTTCCGGGAAAGAAAACTCATCTTCCCCAGCCGCATTTACAAAGCCATAATTAATAAATCCCTGAAGCTTTCCCCATTCCGATGGTGTCATCACTCGAATACCCTTGTCGTTAAGGGGTGTTTTCTTTCCTTTAAGTTCCTGCCCCGCAATGCCCTCTTGTGGATCATAAATCAGATTGCGTTCGCGCCCGGAACCACCGGTTGCAAGTAAGGTGTTGGCAATTGGTCGTTCAATTCCTTCCGCATTAACAATACGGTAACCAAACCCATAGCCCTTTCCTTCCTGTCTGGCTCTATGGCGTATCAGTGTTTCCAGATAGCCGGATGCCATGTAATATTTCGCCGGAACGTTATGCTCCAATAAGTCATTCAGGTCATGGTAGATCTCCTGTGCACGAGCCACGGGCAACTCGTGGGGCAGTGCTGCCAGTCGCTCCGGAGAGAACCGTTCTGTATCAAAGCCAATGATATATGTACGAGGACGATTTTGTGGGACACCAAAATCGCGGGAATTGCGTACAAACGCTTTCGGATTGTAACTTAGTGAACCATCTTCCCGTCGTTCCACACCAATTACATAATAACCCAATTTCTTAACTAGCGTATCGATGATTGTACGGAATGTTCTGCCCTCATCATGAGATACCAGGCGATCAACATTTTCAAGGAAAAACGCAAAGGGTCTGGTTCTACTCAGAATATCTGAAATATGGAAGAATATCTGACCTTTTTCCTCGTTTTCAAACCCCTCCTGCAAACCCACTCTACTAAATGTTTGGCACGGAAATCCTGCAAGAAGGATATCATATTCCGTTTCTTCAACCAGCCGCTTAAAGTCCTCGCTGGTAAGATCGCGATTAGGATCATCTCCAAAAAGATGTTGATATGTCTTGCATGCATACTTGTCTATTTCTGAAGATAGAACATTCTCAAACTGGCCTGTTAATTCAAACCCTTTTCGAATTCCTCCGATTCCGGCACACAAGTCAATGGTTCGATATGGAGGCTGCGGCATAACACGAAGTTCGTCCAGAATGGTAGATATACAATACTCCATTTCTTTCAGTATTTCATGTCCCCAAAATCTGAGTACCACCCAGCCTTGTTCCTGTAGCCGTGCGGTAACATCTTGATCTCTCTGTATATTTCGCTCAATTTTAGGCAGCCAAAAATCGCGGTTGCTTTTGATTTCATTTTGAGCATTCTCCCAATCATAACCATGCCAGAAATCACCATCACAAAACACTGCGATTTTACGAGCAATAAATGCAATATCAGGTTTTCCAAAGATCGTTTTATTGTTTCTTGTGAAAGTTGTGACTCCATAACGGATTAACTCCTCACAAAGAAGCTTTTCAAGTGCTGTATCGCTATTGCGCACCCGGCTCATGTTGTATTGTATTTGTTCTTTTGTCTTTTTGCGAGCCATTGTGCATCACCCCTCATTTTGAAATAGTAACTGACATGTTACATATGGTACTTATCAATAGGGACTATGCGAGACCAAATATATCCTATCAGTTTCGATGTCCAATAAAACGGACATTTCCATTATCAGCCACGAAATTTCTGCCGCAACTCATACGTACCATCACCAGTACAGTCCCATTTAGGAACAATAAGATTATTCCTCTTTCACGAGTTCCACAATATCGCAGAGATCACACTCCAACGCTCTACATATCTTTGTAAGAATCTCCGTACTGACATGTTCATTCTTCCCCAGCTTGGCCAATGCAGTGGTGGAAATTCCCGTAGCCAGACGAAGGTCTTTCTTTTTCATATTTTTATCAATGAGAAGCTTCCATAATTTATTGTAACAAACAGCCATAATAACACCTCACATGCAGGTTGTGCCATAATACGACATAATTATAGCATAGTCCATATCCCCATGTCTATTTATTTCAAGATAAAAAATCCATTATTTAGATTTCCAATTTGATATTCAAAGCACCGGCATAAGTTTATCCTCTATAATCACGGAAGAGGCAAATGTAATGTCTGCATTGATAAGTTCCATGCAGTTGACGATCCTTTTCTTTGTTTATAGCGGTGTAGTTTTTGAAAGCAAAAATGACTTGATTAACTGGTGGAGCTAAGTTAAAATGTGCTTACGATACCAGCAGAAAGGGGTGGGCTAGCCATGCAGAGAATACTGTTGATCGGTAATGCCGGAGCCGGAAAAACTACCTTTGCCAAGCAACTGGCGCAGAAGCTGCACCTTCCCTTGGTTCACTTGGACAACCTCTATTGGTGCGGCGACTGGGATCATCTCTCCCGCGACGAATTCGATACTATCTTACAAGGCGAGTTAGAAAAGCCGCAGTGGATCATTGATGGAAACTTCAATCGTACAATTCCGCATCGGCTTCAATACTGTGACACCGTTTTCTATTTTGACTTTCCCACCATCACCTGTCTTGCCGGTATCACCATGCGTACATTGACCAATCTTGGAGAGGTACGGGCAGATATGGGTGGAAATTGCATCGAACATTTTGACTCACACAAAATCTCCCTTTACCGCAATGTTCTGACTTTCAATAAGCAACACCGGAAGGATTATTACGAGCTGATTAATCGTGCCTGTCACGCTAATGTGATTATCTTCCGTAGCCGCAAACAAGCTAACGATTATCTCTCTAAACTATGAACCGCTTCCCGGATTTTGCGGGAAGCGGTTTTTGACCACATATTTGACCATAACCGGGTTTGGAGTACATGGAGACAGTGGAAGCGAGAGTTTCAAAGAGCAGCTTTTCTGGAATAAAAGGTGCCAAAAAGGAACGGAAATTGTTAGAAAAAAGTTCCACTAGTTATTTGGGACAGTGAAACCCAAAGTTCGAGATGTTTTTCATAAGTTCTGTAAACTTCCTAAAACATAAGTAAAACTACTTAAATTGCTATTCAAAAGTTTCATCATGCATCCACCACATATGTACTGACCACATATTGTCAAATCTCATTGTTCGGTGAAAATGGAACAACTCCGTTGGAGAATATAGTTAAAAGTATTAGTATTCTACCACTCCATCAACTAATCAGCGTCTTTTAAAAGACCACAACAGATACTCGCATGAGTCCGTCCTCTGACCAACAGTATCGCAGATATTGAAAGGCTACAACAGAACCCACTGATGAACTCGCCTTATTCTTTGTTTATAGCGGTGCATTTTTTGCCATGGCTTACCACCAGTAATATCGCATCTCTTTTGGTTTCTTTTCCTCAGCACTTTGACCATGCTTTCTTTTGCCGAAGAATTCATCCTCTGTAGATATTGTGGGATCGTACCAGTCAGCTTTTGCCTTAGCCCAGGATAGCCACTGCTGCATAGACTCACTGATTTCTTCTCTGGATTCAACAACCGCAATCAGCGCGCGGATCTTGCATGCCATAGCATAATCCTCTGCCTGATTTTCCAGCGCTAGCGTTCTGGCAACTTCCTCATTATACCTCTTTTGATACTCCTTCTTGCGTTGTTCTTCTTCCAGCCGCTTACGCTCCTTTTCCTCTCGTTCTTCTCTGGCAATTTTAGCATCATTGATTGCCACAAAAATCGCTATCAGAATCTCACCCAAGCGCTGTTCCAGAAGGCCTGATTTACTGTCACGAAATCTTCGTTTCTCACCTACGCCCACGCTGACTGTTCCATTGTAGATATGATCGTACTTGCGGATATTCGGCTTTGAACCCCAGCCACGCCGCATCATGTCATCTTCGTATTGAAGCTTTGCCATTTTTTCTTCTTTTGTCAATTCATGCAGCACTTCTGTGGTTGCTTCGGAAAAGCGCAGCTGTACTGCATCCTGACCACAACAGAACCGCAGTTCGTCGTCCATGGAGATGCCCAGCGGTTCTGCCGCTTTGATCAAGGTATCAATGATTCTGAACACACGCGGTCGAGTCTCTTCCGCAACGGAATCGGACAGATAAGGTGGCTTTGCAGACTTTGCTTTCATCAAGTTTGGCAGTTGTTTTCGATAAGCTGCCACCTTCGGATGTTGCTTTTCTTTTTCGGCCGGAAGCAGTATCTGCGATGCAACTGCCAGCACCGTCGCACGTTCTTCCTCTGACATATATGCCAAACCTTCCGATGCGGACTGTGTATATACATTTTCATTCCGAACACCGGTCTTTACATTTCTTCCATCGCTTGGGGGAAGCGGAAACACATCCACTTTCTTTCCCGCTCGTAGCTTTTCCCAGTAACCGCGAGGAGGTGTAGGGATATTAAGCGATTTACAGATTTTATGGATCGCCGCATCAGATACCGCATACTTCTTGGCAACCTCTGTTACCGGAAGCTGCCATACTTCTCTGTACAGCACCTCGCGGCGGTACACATTGTGTTTTGCTCCTCCCCATCCCTCTTGAACCTCCGGCTCCCCAAGTACCGATACATCCGCGGCACTGGGAGATACCTCTGTCTCCTGCGAAACTGGATTGTCATCTGAATGAACAATCTCCGGTGAAACAGTTTCTTCGCTGTGCGCTTCTTCCGCTACTGGCGCTGACTTACGCATTTTAGTCGCGGCAGCACTGGATTTAAACAGAGCTACCACTTCATTCGGATTTCCGACAAGTTTTGCAATACCAGCGTCTTTTCCATATTCTTTCTTTGTCCAGTAACCTGACGGCGGAATCGGGATTCCAGCATCCATGATCTGCTTGCGCATGGATGAATATGGAATATTATACTTCAGTGCCATACCCGACACCGCAATCGTCCAAACCTCATCATAGATTTGTTTTCTTGTTAGTCTGACAACAGGCCGAACAGCCATATTGGATTCCTCCTCTCGTTCTGTATCTGTTAAAGGAGATTCATCATTCTCGTGCGGATGAACTAAATCTTCGAAATATATTATCCCTCCAATCCTTCGTTTTCTCTTAATAGAAAAACCAGGTCATGCTTCATTTCCTCAAAATTCTTAATGATATCCTGCAAATTCTTCACAATTCGTTCAACTTGTACTTCATTGATCTTACCATGATTGTAGGCTATCAGTCTTTCCGGAATGATGGCATAACTCCAACCATCCCCCTTATACGGCAGATCACTTTTCGCCGCAAATCCGATTGGCAGCAGATTGTTGCGCACCCCAAGAGATACCATCATTGGCGATATTCCCAGATAGTCAGCAGCGATCTTAATTGTGATTTTCGGCACTGCTCTGATTTCATGGTCAGTGTATTTACCCATGCATTTCACCTCCGTATTTGGCTGAAAACAACTTACCCAAACCTTTTCTTTATTGTTTGTGAGAACAGTTCATACGGAACAAACCATTCCTCTTTACCGTTCACTTTCCTGGTAACCGGCATTTCATTTACTTCTCGATTAATCCTTCGTGTATGTAAGATTCCGTCTTGAAGGTAGTCATAAAACCGATATCCATCCCATGCCCAACGAGTCTGAACTGCATTCATACTGGCAATGATGCTTCTGTCTGTTATCCTGTCAAAGCACACCAATGGAGAAGCAGCAAAATAGTTTTCAAGTGCTTTCCGCATTTGTACATCATCAGAGTACATATCCATAAGATAATTTGCAACCGCATTAGCCGCATGTTCCAGATCTTTCATTTTCAAGTCAACAAGAAAGACGATCAATTTGGTTTCAAAATGCATTACTTGCAGGCACTTTCTTCTATCAAAGTAAAATAGTTTACAACCCCACTCGTACATCCGGTCGCCTCGCTCCTGTTGCACCACCGCTTGTACCAGTGGAGTTATTTCAGACCGAAACTGTTCCGGTGTTTTCAGCTTATATCGCTGCATTGTTTCTTTTGTTGCATAATAGATCATGTATCTCACCCTACATCATGTTTCTGGACAAATAATACTCACCAATCCAATACGCGTTGAAAAGTGCGCTTTCTTTGTTTATAGCATATCATTTTGGGAACGGGATCTCTTACTCTGAATCCTCCGCATAAGTATGAGGCTGCTCCTTGTAGTCTGCCACGTGGTAGCCTTCGATTGTAGAGTAATCCTTCTGTTTGGATGTCGTCTGTTCCGGCTGATCGTTAAGCAATCCAGCGGCATCGAAATAGATCTGTTCCAGATAATCATATATGGAATAGATGCCCTGGGTACACCAAACCAGTGCATTTCGCACATAGGCTGCGTGGTTGGCGAACAGTTCATAATCCAACTTCACACCCAACTTTGCGGCCAGCAGAACAGAAAATGCCACCACGCTTCGAGTATTGCCCTCCCGGAAGGGGTGAGTCTGCCAGATAGCTGCGGTGATACGGACAATTTTGAAAACGATGTCCTTTTTGTTTGCAGTTGCCTTGATCCGGGCGATTTCTTTGGATGCCATATCCAGCTGCCTTTTGATCTCGGAGGGGGCGGCATAGCGGACCGTATCACCACCCAGAACTTCCTCGGCTTTCATGATGGGGATAGTCCGAAACTCACCTGCCCATTCATACAAGCCACCGAAAATCGTTCTGTGAATGTCGCAGAGGGTTTCTGTGTTAAACTTTTCATATTCTCTGGCATAGACGATGCCCATGCTCATCCGGGTCAGATCCCCCTCCACCCGTTTCAGTTCTTCGCTGTTTTTGATTCCTGGCAGATTCTTCAATACCGGGACATTCTCGTAAAGGTATGGGTCTTGTCTGCTCATTACATTCCCTCCAGCACACGATAGGATTGCAGCGATTTCATGTAAAAGTCTGTGAATTTCTTTTCACCCTTTGCCCAGAGCAGGAGATTCTGTTCCGTTTCCTCTCTGGCAGACAATCCTTCCAAGGCAGTCATCGCCCGTGCAAAGGACAGTGCGTCCTGCCGCTTCTCCATAGGCAGGGCATCCATTTCGACGCACTGCTTCAAGAACATGAAGGTACGATAAAGATTGCTGTCCAGGATTTTGGCAGCACTCTCCAGCCGGATTTGCTCCCGGCGAAGGTCATCCAGTTCTTCCTTTGCAGGCTCCCGACGAGCAATCGCGGCCTTGATCCATGTCCAGTCTTCTTCATGGACGTACTCACTTTTCTTTTTTCCCTGAGCGGCATATTGCAGATACAGGTATTCCTTACCTGCAATTTTCTTCGTCACAAGATACCCCTTGGGAATCCGATGCATCTCTTGACGCAGTTTTGTCTCACATGCCAGCAAATCCCTGTATTCCTCATATAGTTCATGATATTTCATAACGCTTCACCTCCTAGGATTAGTATACCACATTTAACCCCTTTTAGCAACCATATTTTATTCGAAGGGTGTTAATTCCGTTTCCATTGTATTTCCAATTCAGGAGCATATCTCTTAGCAACAACACAAACTGGTTATCTGATTAAGCGGATCGTTGACCACATATTTTGACCACAACCGGGATCGGAGCATACGGAAACAGCGGATACAAGATGTCTGGAAAGCATCCACTTTCGAGAAGAAATGTCCGAAGAGTGTTGAAGACGATTCGAAGTAGGATTCAAGATCCTTTTGGGACCAGGATGCCGCGAGTTCGAGTCTCGCCACTCGGACCATTTTATGGTTAAGAGTGCCACGAATAATGCCGTGGCACTCTTTTACATTTTAGGAGAGATGACTGTTATGGATTTTTCCACATTTGATACTACTGAAATGGACAAATACGCCGCCGAGGCCAAGGCAAAGTGGGGCAAAACCGAGGCATACACAGAATTTAAGCAAAAGACAGCAGGTGCATCATCAATGCAGATGAAATCGACCGGCGCTGCACTGATGGGCATTTTCGCGGAGTTTGGCACCGTCCGCCACCTCTCCCCTGCGTCCGAAGAAGCGCAGTCATTGGTTGCCAAGCTGCAAGGCTTTATCACCGAGCAGTGCTACACCTGCACCAAACAGATCCTCTGTGGTCTGGGCCAGATGTACATTGCCGGAGACAGCATGACCGAAAATATCGACCAAGCCGGCGGCGAAGGTACCGCCCGGTTTGTCCACAAAGCAATTGAAGAATACTGCAAATGACGATAATCCCGAGATTGCAAGCGCAATCTCGGGAATTCTATTTCCTCACCATAGAAACGGAATGATCCGATATTTTACCTTTCGCTTATACTCTGCATAGCCGGGAAGCTCTCTGGTCAGCAGATCTTCCTCGTCCTTCAGGCGCGCAATGATGATCGCCGGGTAGAACGCAAACACGATCAGTGCATACCAAGAGCCGAGGACGATAGGCATCATCAAAAACAGCAGGATCGTTGCCATGTACATGGGATGGCGCACGATGCCGTACAAACCGGTATCCACCACCTTCTGCCCTTCCTCCACCTTGACGGTACGGCTCAAGTATGCGTTTTCACGCATAACCTCGGCATACAGAGCATACGAGCCCAAAAACAGCACCGATGCTATGACCGTTACAGGCAAGGGCATCTGCGACCAGCCGAAGCGGAAATCCAGCCCTGCCACCACAAAGCCCGCAATGAACATCAGCCCCGACAGGGCGACAACACCTTTCTGCGTGGCTTGTTTTTCTTTCGCGTCCAGCCGCTTGGCAAGAAAGTCCGGCGATTTGAAGAACATCACAATTCCAGCGATCAGCATGGGCGCAAACAGCAGGCAGGTCAATAGCCAGCCGTGCGGATAGCGCAGCGTTCCGGCCGGCAGGAAAATCAAAAGACCTACCATGAGTAAGCCACAGACAAATTTGGTCAGTGCGTTGATCAGCAGTTTCATTTGTTGTCCTCCAAGGCTTCTATGTAAAAGCTGACCGGGCGGAAGCCGTCGTTACAGCTGATCATAGCGGAGTAGGGATCTCTCATCCAGCCGTCATAAAAATCGCCGCCACCCTCGGCCAGGGTCTTCACAAAGGCAGACATGCTCTCCCATGCGCTGTCGCACAGACCATCCGGTTTTTGTCCGTTAACGGAGAGCCACATTTGGCCTTCTTCCACATCACAGGTGTGCTCAATGGGATTTTCGTACTTCTCCATCAGGTCAGGGTAGCAGGCTTTGCGAACTGCCGTAATTCTCACTTTTTTCATGGTTTCTCACCTCTTTTTTATTATAGCACGCAAACCGGTTTCATGCAATGTATTGTCCTGTCTAACCATGCACTTGGCAACGACAGGTCTTTTAAATAGATAGTATTTCACCGAAATACAAAAAGAGCTATCTGACCCTTAGGTCAGATAGCTCTTGCTGTTTGGAAAAACGGGATTATGCTTCGTTCATTCCCTGTCTGCGCTTACCGATCAGCAGAACCAACACCGCCAGCGAGGCGAACATAGTCACCAGCAGCATCTCAACATAAGCATTATCGCCAGTGGGAGGTGTTGCAGGCTTATTGTCGGCATCTCCGGGCTCCTGGTTGGAATCAGAAGGCACGCTGGGATCAGTCGGGTCAGCAGGCTTCTCTCCAGACTCAACAGTCCTAAATGTGACAACCACAGTCACATCGCCGGCAGGCTGGGTGAAGGAATAGGTACCGTCAGAGTTCTCGGTGACCGTCACAGCCACACCATCGACAGTAACAGTGACGCCGTCCACTGCCATGCCGGCATTGGGATTAACGGTCACAGTAACAGTGTCTCCGTAGGTGGGATTCTGCTTATCGACAGCCACCTCTCCACCGGTGCTTTCTTCCAGTGTCACCTTGTACTCATTGGCAGTCCAGGAAGCGTAGTAGACGGTGTCCTTAGTGGGAACAACGCCATTGAATGCCTCACCCTCGGCGGTATACCAACCGGCAAAGGTGTAGCCTTCCTTGCTCAGGATGGTGTTGATGGTCAGTTTCTCATCTGCCTTGTCAACAATGGTCAGCAGAACCTTCTCGCCATCCATAAGGGTCAGCGTAATATCGTTTGCTTCCCACTTTGCGTAATAGGTAGTGTCCTCAGTGGGAACGATGCCGCTGAAGGCCTCACCCTCGGCAGTATACCAGCCAACAAAAGTGTAGCCTTCCTTGCTCAGAGTGGTATTGATGGTCAGTTCCTCATCGGCCTTGTCAATGATGGTCAGCAGAACCTTGTCGCCGTTCATCAGGGTCAGAGTAATATCGTTTGCTTCCCACTTTGCGTAATAGGTGGTATCCTTGGTGGGAACGACACCGTTGAATGCCTCACCCTCAGCAGTGTACCAGCCGATAAAGGTGTAGCCCTTCTTGGTCAGGGTAGTGTTGATGGTCAGTTCTTCACCGGCCTTGTCAACGATCGTCAGCAGGACCTTCTCTCCGTTCATCAGCGTCAGCGTGATATCGTTTGCTTCCCACTTTGCGTAATAAGTGGTGTCCTCAGTGGGAACGATGCCGCTGAAGGCCTCGCCATCAGCAGTATACCAGCCAACAAAAGTGTAGCCTTCCTTGCTCAGAACCGTGTTCAGAACCAGTTCCTCATCGGCCTTGTCGATGATGGTCAGCAGGACCTTGTCGCCATTGATCAGGGTCAGCGTAATATCATTGGCTTCCCACTTCGCGTAATAGGTGGTGTCCTCGGTGGGAACGATACCGTTATACTTTTCGCCCTCAGCAGTGTACCAGCCAACAAAAGTGTAGCCCTTCTTGGTCAGCGCAGTATTGATGGTCAGCTCTTCGCCGGCCTTATCGATGATGGTCATCAGAACATCGTCGCCATTCATCAGCGTCAGCTTAATGTCGTTGGGCACGAAGGAGCCATACAGCCGCAGGACTTTCTTATTCAGGAAGTTCTGCTCTTTGTTGGGCTCAGCCTTATTGGCCTTGCCGATGTCTGCTGCCTTCTCGTACCAGCAATCCAGGGTGTAGCCGGTCTTCTCGGGCCGGTAACCGTAGACATTGAAAGCGGTGACTTCCGCTTCGGTCTCCAGCACAAAACTGTTGACCAGTTCACCATCGATGTAGTAGTAGACCTTCAAAGGAATGATTTCCCACTGGGCAGTGTAGGTCACATCGCCGGTAACTGCAGCAGCAACCTCAGGTGTCCAGCCAAGGAAGGTATAGCCCTTACGGGAAGGATCTGCAACGGTGGGAGTCGCGGTTGCGGTGAAGTCAGCCCAGTCGTCCTTGGTGCCACCATTCTCGCTGTAAGCGTTGACAGTAAACACCTGGTCCTCATTCACGCCGTCGGTATAGGTGACGGTGAATTGCTCGGTCAGCCAGATGGACATACCGTTATTGGTCTCCTTGGAATTAGCATAGCTGCTTGCATCCACGGACCAACCGGTGCCGTCCTGTGCGTAGTCGATGGGGTTTGTCTTCGGGGTGTAAACCAGAGTATACTTGAAGTCGCCGGCAGCCTTATGATCTTCCCACTCAGGCAGAACGTAGTTCTTGCCATTCTTGGTGCTCAGAGCCGTGATGTAGGGAGTCAGATCGGTAACGGTCAAGTCCACATAGAACTTACCGTCCTTGGTGTACATCTCGCTCAGAGTGTAGGTACCGTCGATCAGCTGCTTAATGGTGTACTTTGTGGAATACTTGGTGTTCTTGTAGGCAGAATCGGTATCACGGACCCACAAAGCCTTGCTGGTGATCTTGGAAATATTAGGCATGGAGGGCTCGCTGTAGCAGTAGACGTCAACGACGTACTTTTCAGCGGGCAGCCACATACCGGTAACTTCCTTCTTCTGGCTGTTCAGGCCGGTGAAGTTGGGATCGTAATACAGATCGAAGGTGTAATTAGTTGTATCGTAGTAATGCTTATGGTTGTCGAAGTAGTTCTTTCTGGGCTGGGTGCTGTTGATCATGCTCATCATGCTGGAGCCGATCTTGGCCTGTGCCTCCCAGCGTCCCAGTTCTTCATTCCACTTGACAGAGCCGGTGACCAGCTTCACATGGGAGCCGAACCAGTTGCACAGCCAGGAGTGATCGTGGACCTCGGTACACTGAATGGTAAACAGCTCGTTGGTCACGTTCTGGCTGCTGGAGCCGGGATGGCGGATCCACTTGGCAGTGATGGTGGAATCACCGGCCACAGTGTAAATCGTTTCTGCGGTAACTTCGTTGCCATCTGCATCCACCCAGCCGTCGAAGATATATCCGGTGCGGGTAGCATCAGGCAGCGTGCCAATGGCTTCGTCAAAGGTTACGGTAATGGTGGAAGGATCGACCTTGCCGCCATTGGGATCCAAAGTCAGGGTATACTGATTGGCCTGATAATCCACATAAGCATTGGTCCAGCCGCTGACAGTCTTGCTGTCATTGTACTTATGGCCGTACCAGTCCCAATTGTACCACTTGTCGGCAGTATAGCCGGGCTTCTCAGGAACGGTCACATTGGCATCCAGCCAGGCGATCAGATTCTCGCCGTACAGAGCCTTTCCGTTAAAGATCGTCTCAGCAGTGTTCTTGTCACCGTTGACGACGCCCTTCACAACAACCTTCTGGTAGTCATAGACCATGCAGATAACATTGGTCCAGCCATTGATCTTGATCTCGTCCAGACCGGCGACGTTCTGGCCTGCCTTATACTGGTTCCAGCGGCCATCATTGTACAGACCGGCCACGACCTCGAAGCCGTAGGTGGAGGTATAGTAGTCAGCCACATTAATGGCAGTCAGATCCAGGATATCGCCCTTCAGCATAGGATCCAAGGTGACGGTCTTGTAAGGAGTAGTGATATTGCCATTGCGATAGATGACCAGCTTCACGGGCTGGTAGTCCGTGACCATGCAGATGATGTTGGTCCAGCCGTTGATATAGATCTCGTCCAGACCGGCAACATTCTGGCCTGCCTTGTACTGGTTCCAGCGGCCATCGTTGAAGTAACCGGCCACCATCTCAAAGCCGTAGGCAGAGGTGTAGTATTCGTTGATATCCAGCTCACTCAGATCCAGAGTCTCGCCCTTAGCGATCTGGCCCAGAGATACGGTCTTATAGGGAGTGGTGGTATTGCCGTTGCGGTAGATCACCAGATTGACAGTGCAGGTGATCTGCTTCAGATAAGCCTCGGAAACAACGCCATAGTGGATACCGGTGTCTGCCAGCACCCAGTCGTAATTGGTATTGGAAGCATGGCGGTCACCGTGCAGGGTGCCGGTCAGGCTGCCGTTATACTTCAGAGTAAAGGTAACCGTCTTAGCGGTCTGATCCCAATCATAGTTGTAGAAATAACCGGGATTCTTCTTGGCGATCCAGGTGGACTGGTAAATATCGCCCTCAGTCAGCGTGATGGTGACATCCACAAAGAAGCCTTCCTCACGGCTGCCGTAAACCTCGCTGATGGTGTAGCCATCCTCGGGGATGGAGGTGGTCCAGCTCTTCTGTTCGCCGTTCACATCGCCCCATACCTTGACCTGGTAGCTGTTCAGCTGATTGTAAGTAGGTGCAGTGGGGGCAGTCTGGCAGGTGGTGTGCAGCTCGATGGGCTCCACGGGGACCCACAGATTCTGCGCAGTATCCCACTTCAGAGTGGTAAATACGGTAGTGATATCCTCAACCAGCTCATGGATGGTGCCGCCGTTGGCATCCTCAAGCTGATCGACATACATGATGTACAGGCCGCCGATGCGGACATCCACGGTGTAAGCACCCATCGCTTCATTCCAGACGATGTCGGAAGTGGTCTTGCAGTGCTGGGGATACCACTTGCCGGTTACAGGAGCGTGACGATTGGGATCGGAGTCACAGATGACGGTGACCAGATCCAGAACCACATTTCCCTGCTCGGGTGCTGCGGGAGCAGCGGGAACGACATAAGCCTCACCAATGGTGCCGTAGGTCATGCCGTTGGCCAGAGCCCAGTCACCAACCCGGTCGCCATACAGGTCGCTTACCAGGTCGCCGGTGTAATTCAGAGTGATGGTGATCTCTTCAGGAGTCTTGCTCCAGTCGTACTGGTAGTCCGCCACAGTAGCGTCGGGATCGCGCTGTGCGATCCAGCCGGCCTGCAATGCGTCATCCTCGGTGATCTTCACAGTCACATCTGCAGTGAAGCCCTCTTCACGGCTTCCCTTGACTTCGCCAATTTCGGCCTTGGCAGCATTAATGTACACAAAGTACACCTTTTCCTCGCCGTCCACAACGCCGGTCACCTTAACCTGATAGTTCTTAATCTGGAAGGCAGAGGGAGCGGTGGGAGCAGTCTTACAGGTCACGTGCACATCGATGGGCTTGCCATCCAGGGTGACCCACAGTTCCTGCTCAGCATCCCACTTCAGGTAGGTGTCGATGCACTTCTGGTCTTCATTCACCAGAGGGTGGAGAATGTCATTGTAGGCCTTCTCAAAGTTGGCCCAGACATAGTAAACGCGGACAGAATCGATGCGGATCGGAACGATCCAGGTGTTATACTCATCGCTCCACACAACACCGGACTCCCAGTCACGAACCTTGGTGGACTGATGCTGCCATTTAATCGTCATGGGAGCATGGTCAGAATCGGTGTCGCAGATGACGCGGATCAGAGAAGTGGTGACGTTCTCGCCGTACTTATCGGGAGCATCGGGTGCCTCGGGCACTACGACTACCTCTTCCCAGATAGCGGTGTAGGTAGCGTCAGCAGTGACGGTCTCGGCGACCTCGGGTGTCCATCCGATGAAGGCATAGCCCTCGCGGGTGGGAGTGCCCTCGAATGCGGGAGTAGTGGTGCCTTCGTCGACAGTGTAGGACTGGTCAGCAAAGATTTCTTCGCCCTCAACACCGTCAGTGTAGGTCACAGTGTAGGTGGGAATTACGGGCTCAGCAGGAGCCACATACTTCAGGCCGACAGTTTTATTTTTGACATCGGTGAAGCCGCCGTCGGTGTAAGCCACGGGGCTCTCTGCGCTGTAGCGGGCAGCTTCGCCGTTGCCTGCGGTTACGAAACTTACATTTGTTTCCAATTGCCGTTAATAAAATCATTTTTGCTTGATTATGGCAGGAAAATGAGATAGAATGTGCATACAGATTTTATGCTTTGGGGGAACCGGAATGAACACACGGGACAAGATGATCCACGATCTGCTGGGAACGCAGGTTCATGTTGTGGTTGACAGGCCCATCGGTTACCGGCATGACGATATCGTTTATCCGGTCAACTATGGCTATATTCCGGGCATTCTTGCCGGAGATGGAGAGGATCAGGATGCATACATTCTCGGCGTTTCCCATCCGGTTTCTTCCTTTGACGGACAGGTCGTAGGTGCCGTCCGGCGGAAAAACGACTGTGAGGACAAGCTGGTGGTCGCTCCCGAGGGCATGGTGTTTCATCAGGGGCAGATCGCTGAGGCCGTCCGCTTTCAGGAGCAGTATTTCGACAGCTATACCATATCTCTGTTTCACAAATCCTGCGGTGTGCTCCCTTACCGGACTGCAAATGGCCAGCGGGAATATCTGATCGTATTTGAGCAGTTCTCCCAATGCTGGAGTCTCCCCAAAGGGCACATGGAAGCAGGAGAAGCCGAAATCCAAACCGCGCTTCGGGAGCTTTTCGAGGAAACCGGTCTGACGGCAGTGCTGGACACAGGCAAATCTGCCGTGATCGAATATCCCATCTCGCCCATTGCCCGAAAGCAGGTGGTTTTCTTCCTCGGCGAGGTCAGCGGAACACCAAGAACCCGTCAAGGGGAAATTGAGGCCTTCCGATGGGTCAAAACAAACGAATTGAAGCATTACCTGTTTCCCGACACAGCGGAAGCCTGCGCTCCGCTACTGTGAATCGCGTCAGACTTAAATCAACTACCTCAAGGAGCGATTTTTATGGAATACAGAAAACTTCCTCACGGCACGGCGGATGAAAGAATCAGTGTATTGGGTCTTGGCCTGGGTGGTATCGGCACAACACCTGCTGACGAGATCGAGGCAATCATCCGCAAAGCCATCGATCACGGCATCAACTTCTTTGATATGTGCACCGCAGGCGCTACTTACACACCCTTTGGCCGGGCCATCGCGGGTCAGCGGGAAAAGGTGTTCCTACAGGTACATTTCGGCGCCGTGTATGACGAAAACGGGGAATACGGCTGGTGCCGGGATTTTGACACCATTAAAAAGACTTTTCTCTGGGAACTGGAGACCCTTGGTACCGACTATGTGGATTTCGGCTTTCTGCACTGCGTAGATGAAGATGCAGACTTCGACAAGCTGATCGAAATCGGCCTTTTTGACTACATAAAAGAGCTGAAAGCAAAGGGTATTGTCCGCCACATCGGTTTTTCCTCCCACACTCCCAGCGTTGCAAACCGGATCCTCGATACGGGGCTGATGGATATGATGATGTTCTCTATCAATCCCGCCTATGATTTTGAGAAGGGCGACGAATACGGCATCGGCAGTGTAAAAGAGCGCTTTGATCTATTCCGGCGCTGTGAAAAAGAGGGCGTGGGTATCTCGGTCATGAAGCCCTTCTTTGCCGGCCAGCTTCTGAGTGCCGACCAGTCCCCCTTCGGTGTTGCTCTTACCCATGCGCAGTGCCTGCAGTATGCCATTGACCGTCCCGGTGTTCTGGCTGCCGTACCGGGTGTGCAGACAATGGAGCATTTGGATCAGCTTCTGAAATTCCTTAGCGCAACGGAGGAAGAAAAGGACTACTCCATTATCGGCACTTTCACCGCCGATACCATCACCGGCACCTGCGTATACTGCAACCATTGCCAGCCCTGCCCCGCGGGCATTGATATCGGTCTTGTGAATAAGTATTATGATCTGGCGCTGGCCGGTGACGCTATCGCAGCCAATCACTATACCAAGCTGGGTACCCAAGCAGACGCCTGCCTGCACTGCGGCCACTGCGAAAGCCGCTGTCCCTTCGGGGTCAAACAGGAAAGCCGCATGGAAGCCATCAGCCGTTATTTTGGATAATTAAGTCAAAACCACCGGCTAAGCCGGTGGCTTGAGTAAGCCCTAGAAGGGCATTATACAGACAACACCCCTTAAGGGGCCCCGAAAGGTTTGCCGACTGCATTTCTTTCTCGGGCCACCCCTTAAGGGGTTTTTATTACGCCTTCTTGTTCTCGCGACCCGTGAACGGGTCAACAAATTCCTTCATTCCTATCTGATCCGCGATTTGATCCGACGACAGCTGATTCCTGATATATTCTGCTACTTGCTTCTTATTGCGCCCTACTGTATCCACATAGTAGCCTCTCGCCCAGAAATGCCGATTTCCATATTTGTACTTCAAATTTGCGTGCCGATCGAATATCATCAAGCTGCTCTTCCCTTTCAGATATCCCATTACTTGAGATACACTGTATTTGGGAGGTATGCTCAGCAGCATATGGATATGATCTGGACATGCCTCTGCTTCTATTATCTCAATTCCCTTTTGCTGGCATAATTTTCTCAGAATCACTCCGATATCCTGCTTGATTTGACCGTAAATCTCCATTCTTCGGTATTTCGGTGCAAACACAACATGGTATTGACACCGCCAGCTTGTATGCTCTAAACTACTTATGTCTTTATCTTTCACGATAAGGTCCTCCTCATTTCGGTAGTTATGTGGTCGGGACACGCTTCCGCTTCTATTATATTTACACCTTTTTGTTCACATAATTTTCTTAAGATTTTTCCTATATCGGTTTTAATCTCTTTATATATTGCTTGTCTGCGATATTTTGGCGCAAACACAATATGGTATTGACATC
>JAZNGJ010000142.1:0-2667 GCA_045576415.1 Faecousia sp.
ACAGCAGTGCAAACACCACGCTTCTGGGGGGAAGGCAGAGTAGTAGCCTTGTTCTCCAGAGTGTTCAGACCTCTCTGCAGAGCGGGAGCGGTGGACTTGTAGGTGACCTGCTGACGGCCATACTTAACGAGCTGATTAAAAGTAGGCATCGAATTTCTCCTTTCTTTTGTTCTCACCTTTCGGTGGGTTTTTATTCTACGGGCTGATCCCGATAGAACCAGAGTTAGCTGACGATGGCTGCTGCTGCGGCGCCGACTTCGATACCGCAGGCCTTGCCAAGGTCCGTCATACTGGGAACCCATGTGCAGTCTACGCTGCTGCGCAGGCACATTTCTTCAATGGGTTCTGTCAGCGCCGGGTCGGCGTTCTGTGCCAGAAATACCGCTCTGGCAGTGCCGTTCGACAGGGCTTTGCGGAGCTGTTTTGCTCCGACGACTGTCTTGCATTTGGTCAATTC
Source organism: Faecousia sp. (assembly GCA_045576415.1). Classification (GTDB taxonomy): domain Bacteria; phylum Bacillota; class Clostridia; order Oscillospirales; family Oscillospiraceae; genus Faecousia. The sequence continues at coordinate 458 of JAZNGJ010000142.1, forward strand.
CGGCAAATTCCCACATTGGGGGATTTTACTATCTTTTTTAGTGTCCATACAAAAACATATTATACGCATTTTTTTGGAAATGTCAACAAATTCTATTAAAAAATTTCTACATATTTGACCGTTAGTTTTTGCGGGTTTTCTGTTGTGCTGCAACACCTTATGATATATAATATTACTGAAAGATTATATCATTAATATGATTTTTGTAAAATATAATTGTATAAGGGGGAAACCGTTATGGTTTGATTCTGTTGCTTGCAAATAATGATTATTAATGTGAGGTAATTTTATGAAATTGAATCGTACAAAAGCAATTCTGAGCTTGCTTTTTGTAATAATAGCCTGTTCAGTATTGCTGATTTCTGTTCTATTTTTCAAAGAATCCGCTTTCTGTTGGTTTGCACTATGCCTATTAATTTTAAGTCTTTTTCTTCGTTATTACTATATGTGTTGTCCCCACTGCCGCCGCCGGGGCATATGGCGCAGTATTTTTTCCGCCAACCCTTTTGCAGAAAATGCAGGATACTGCACTTTCTGTGGCAAACTTGTTGAATATGATCATTGACCATGCTTATTCTTAATACGCAGTAGCGAATTATTATAAAATAGTCCTTGTTTTCTTGTTAGCCTTCTCTATCTTCATCCATCTTTCAACCCTAACGCCAAAGTCGCCGAAAACAATCCTAACAAACGATCAACACTACGGTGAGCGAAGATGTTGCCGTTTACTCCTTATTGCTTAATAAGGGATATGCTTATTATTTGACCCTGCCGTAACAAAAGGAGGCATCCATCCTGATGATTAGTCGAAAGCGTTTTATTATTATCCGAATTTTGCCTATTGCCGTTTTGTTTGCTTTCATGGTCTCTACCTTTATTTATGAGCACAACTCGATTTGGAGATGGGTCTTATTTTTGATTCAGCCAGGGCTTTGGTATCTGTATTACCGATCTTACCGCTGTCCCCATTGCCATCGCTACGGTCTTCGGTTCCATTTATCTGACGAAGATGCCGGCAACTGCAAGTACTGCGGTAAGCTGGTAGAGTGGAAAGAGTCGCAAAACTGACAAGATAGAACACAGCCGTCACTTTAAAAGTGACGGCTGTTTATTTGGATCTTAGTTCAGCTGCTCGGCAGCAGCATTGGTCAAGCGGGATTCGGGAGTTGCGCCGGGCTCATAGTCACGGTAGGCCATCATGCCGGAGCCGGCAGGGATCAGCTTGCCAATCAGCACATTCTCCTTCAGACCCACCAGGCGGTCCACCTTGCCCTTGATGGCGGCATCGGTCAGAACCTTGGTCGTCTCCTGGAAGGAAGCGGCGGACAGGAAGGAATCGGTAGCCAGAGCAGCCTTGGTGATGCCCAGCAGCATTGCAGAGGCCTCAGCCAGCTTCAGATCCTCTTCGCCGGCATCGATCCGTGCCTGCACGGCAGCGTTGGCATCCTCAAACTCAAAGGCATCGATCACAGTGCCGGTCAGCAGCTCGGTATCGCCGGGATCTTCAACGCGGACCTTGCGCATCATCTGACGGATGATGACTTCAATGTGCTTGTCGTTGATCTCAACGCCCTGCTGGCGGTACACGGCCTGTACGGACTGCACCAGATAATCCTGAACGGCTTCCACGCCGGAGATACGCAGAACATCCTGGGGATACAGCGCACCGTCGGTGATGGGCTCGCCCTTCTGGACCTGCTTGCCATGGGTGACCTTCAGACCCACAGAGTAAGGCACCTGATAGACCTTGACCTCGCCGTCGTCTGCGGTAATGGTGATATTACGCAGTGCGGAGCGGTGGGAATCGTCAACGGATACCATACCGGTGATCTCGGAGATCTGCGCCATCTTCTTGGGACGGCGGGCCTCGAACAGTTCTTCAACTCTGGGCAGACCCTGGGTGATATCGTCACCTGCAACGCCGCCGGAGTGGAAGGTACGCATGGTCAGCTGGGTACCGGGTTCGCCGATGGACTGTGCGGCAATGATACCGACGGCTTCGCCCAGATCCACCTTCTTGGAGGTGGCCAGGTTCATGCCGTAGCACTTGGCGCAGACGCCCACACGGGCACGGCAGCCCAGAATGGTGCGGATATAGATCTTCTCAATACCGGCCTTTTCGAACTTTTCAGCATCCTCGGGCATCATCATGGTGTCCTTGGAGTGCAGCAGCTCACCGGTTTCGGGATGCAGCACATCATTAACAGGAT
>JAZNGJ010000143.1:0-4772 GCA_045576415.1 Faecousia sp.
GAATCTCCTGGTACAATCTCCGATCCTGCTTAGCATTTCTATAGATGGTACCGGGAGATTGCCACGGGCAGCACAGCTGCCCTCGCAATGACATGCTTCTTTTTCAGTGCGCCGCTTACTAAGCTAAACGATCATTTATCTTTTTTACATGAATTTCTGAGAATGGGGAATACTGGTTTTGAAAAGGCGGTGGAATTGTGAAGGAGTTTTTCTGTAAGACAAAAATCGTGTGTGGCAGCGGAGCAGTATCGGCGCTGCGAACAATGGGGGCGAAACGGCTGCTGGTGGTGTCAGATCCGTTCTTCGCGAAAAACGGAGAGGCACAGCGGATCGCAGCCCAATCCGGGGCGCAGGAAGTGGACATCTTTTCGGATGTGGCACCGGATCCGTCTGTGGAGCTGGCGGCAAAGGGAACTGCCAGAGTGAAGGAATTCCGGCCGGACGTGATCGTTGCATTGGGCGGCGGCAGCGCAATGGACTGCGCAAAAGCTATGGTCTACTTCAGCGGACTGGATACAAAACTGGCAGCGATCCCGACTACATCCGGTTCCGGCTCGGAGGTGACGGATTTTGCGGTGCTGACCCATGAAAAGGTCAAGCATCCCTTGGTCGATTCGCGGCTGGCACCGGATCTTGCCATTCTTGATGATGCGCTGCTGCAGGAAATGCCCAAGAGTCTGATTGCGGACACGGGGTTTGATGTGCTTGCCCACGCGCTGGAGGCGTTCGTCGGCACAAATGCCAGCCCGGTTACGGATGCGCTGGCAAAGGATGCTTTCTGCAGCACGTTTGCCTCGTTGCCCGCGTCCTTTGCCGGCAATAAGACGGTGCGGCTGAAGATCCACACGGCAGCTACCATGGCGGGTATGGCTTTTACCCAGGCGGGACTGGGACTGTGCCATGCCATTTCCCATACGCTGGGGGGCATGTATCACATTTCCCACGGGCGGCTCAATGCCATTTTGCTGCCGGAGGTGGTAAGCTGCAATGCGTATGTCTCCGGAGGGAAATATGCAGTCCTTTCCCGGGCGGCGGGGTTCAGCGGCAGCGCAGATACGGTGGCGGTGCGGAATCTGAAAAACGCCCTTATCCGGATGCGAAAAGAGCTGCAGCTGCCCCAGACCCTTGCGCAGGCAGGGATCGAACCCCGGGATATCTGGCGGAATATGGACACCATTGTAAAAGCAGTGCTGGAGGATCCCTGCTGTAAAACCAATCCCATGAAGGTGGAAGATTTTATGGTGCGGCAGGTTCTGGAAGCGGTGACGGGGCGTGGCTGAGCGGCTACTGAGCGTTGGGCTGGATATAGGTACCACTTCCACCCAGATGATCGTCTCCGAGCTTCAGATCGAGAATCAGGCGGGAAGCTTTTCCGTACCCCAGATGCGGATCGCTGACAGGGAGATCCTTTATAAAAGTCCGGTGCATTTTACACCGCTGCTGGATGAAAGTCATGTGGACGGTGCTGGGCTGAAAAAGCTTGTGCAACAGGAGTATAGGGTAGCAGGCATTCAGCGGCAGCAGGTGGATACTGGCGCGGTGATCATTACGGGCGAAACCTCCCGAAAAGAAAATGCTGCAGCGGTTCTGGCGGCACTTTCGGACTTTGCCGGCGACTTTGTGGTTGCAACTGCAGGGCCGGATCTGGAAAGTGTGCTGGCAGCTAAGGGCTCCGGCGCGGTGGAATTTTCGGAGCAAACCGGAAGAACGGTGCTGCACATGGATATCGGCGGCGGCACCAGCAATCTGGCATTGATCCGGGATGGGAAAATCGTGGAGACAGGCTGCCTGAATGTGGGCGGACGGCTGCTGAAATTTGATGAAAACGGCTGCGTGACCTATGTTTCGCCTGTTTTGAAGGATATCTGCTCCCTTCGTGTGGGGGATCCGGCGCAGCTTTCGCAGGTGGAGGCGATTGCAGAGGTTTTGGTGCAGGCTTTGGAAATGGCAGCGGGGCTGCGGGAAAGAACGCAGCTTTTGGCGCAGCTGACTACCGAAGGTACGGCCATGCCGATCCCGCAGGAAGAACTCGTGGTTTCCTTTTCCGGCGGCGTGGCGGACTGCATCGACACGGAAAGACCGTGGCTCGCCTTCGGAGATATGGGCCCGGTTTTGGGTCAAAAAATCAAAAATAGCCGTCTTTGCGCCGGGGAGTACCGGCTGGGGGAGGAGACCATTCGGGCGACGGTCATCGGTGCCGGATGTCACAGTGCCCAACTTTCCGGCAGCACGGTGTTTTACCGGAATGTACAGTTCCCAATGAAGAATCTGCCGGTGATGTGCCTTCCTGCCGAAGCTTTGCAAATGCCGCAGACGGAACTAATCGAATGCATTTGGCAGAAAAGGCGGCAGCAGGATTCCCAAGGGGTTTTATTCCTGCCGGGCAGGCAGGATCTGTCCTATGGCGGCATTAAGGAGCTGGCGCGGTCGATTGCGATGGGAATGGAAGGACAACCTCTTTGGGTGGCAGCGGAGCAGGATATGGCAAAGGCACTGGGACAGGCTTTGGCGCTGCAGCTTCCGGACAGCACGCAGTGCCTGTGCATTGACGGACTCAAGCTGGCAGAAGGAGATTATCTGGATGTGGGCGCGCCGGTAGGGCCTGCCATTCCGGTGGTGATCAAAACTCTGATATTTGAAAAGTAAATGATCGTTTAGCTTAGTAAGCGGCGCACTAAAAAAGAAGCCTGTCATTGCGAAGGCAGCTATGCTGCCCGTGGCAATCTCCCGGTACCATCTATAGAAATGCTAAGCAGGATCGGAGATTGTACCAGGAGATTCCCACGGCCCCTTTGGGGCCTCGGAATGACATGGTAGACGGAAGATAGCCGCATCATTTGTTCTGCTACCGTAAACGATCATTTATCCTTTCAATATCATGCTTGCGAAACTCTTGCCGGGGGTGTCGAGGGAAATGCCCAGCAGCTGCGCGGCGGTTGCGGCAATGTCTGCAAAGCATGCCCGGGTGCCTAGATTCACAGGCTTTACCTGCTTGCCCAGCACCAGCAGGGGAACGTATTCCCGGGTGTGGTCGGTGGTGGCGGTGTAAGCAGGATCGCAGCCGTGGTCGGCGGTAATCATAACGATGTCCTCATCGCCAAGCTTTTCCAGAAGACTGGGCAGCCACGCGTCGAATTCTGTCAGTGCCTTTGCGTAGCCGTCGATATCACGGCGGTGGCCGTAGAGCATATCAAAGTCCACGAGGTTCACGAAACACAGACCTGTGAAGTCTTTTGCCGCATAGTTCAGCGTGTGCTGCATGCCGTTGGCGTTGCTTTTGTTGTACACATGCTCTGTCACGCCATGCCCGGCAAAAATGTCATAGATCTTGCCAACGGCAATGGAATCCAGCCCGGCAGCCTTCACAGCGTCCAGAAGAGTCTGTTTTGGCGGCTCCAGAGAATAGTCGTGGCGGGTGGAGGTGCGCTTAAAATTACCCGGCGTGCCAATAAAGGGACGGGCGATGACCCGGCCCACGCCGTGCTTACCCACAAGGAGCTTTCGGGCAATGCGGCAGTATTCATACAGCTGCTCGATGGGAACGATGTCCTCATGGGCGGCGATCTGGAATACGGAATCGGCAGAGGTGTAGACGATCAGATCGCCGGTCTTCATATGCGCTTCACCGAATTCCTCGATGACGGCGGTGCCGCACCAGGGGGCGTTGGCAAGGATGCCCCGTCGGGTTGCCTGGCGGAAGGGTTTCAGGATCTCTTCCGGAAAACCGTCGGGATAGGTGGGCAGGGGATCATCCGATACGATGCCGGCGATCTCCCAGTGACCGATGGTGGTGTCCTTGCCCATGGAGCTTTCCGCCAGACGGGCAAAAGCACCGGTGGCATGGGTTTTAGGAAGGCAGTCCACACCGTCGATATTGCCGAGTCCGGCTTTGATCATGTTGGGGATCTTCAATTCTTTGGATGTGGCGCAGGCGGCGAGGGTATTGACGCCCACATCGCCAAAGGCTGCACTGTCCGGCATCTGACCGATGCCGAAGGAGTCCAGAACGATCAAAAATACGCGTTTCATAAGATTCACCTCATCAAAAATGCAGAATGCTGAATGCAAAATGCAAAATTACCGTAATTTACATTATGCATTATGCACTCTGCATTTTGCATGTATTTACTTATTCTCTATAGCTACAGCCACATCCAGCGCCACCTTCATCATCTGTGTGAAGGCGGTCTGGCGCTCTTCGGCGGTGGTTTCCACGCCTTTGAGCACATGGTCACTGATGGTGCAGATGCACAGACCCCGCTTGCCGTAGCGGGCGGCGTTCATATACAGGGCGGCGGCTTCCATTTCCAGCGCCATGACGCCCATTTTCTTCAGTCCGTAAACACTGTCCAGCCCCTCGGGCACGCCCACATGGTCGCCGTAGAACACATCGGAGGAATTCACATTGCCCACATGGTAGGTAGCACCGTTTGCTTCGCATGCCTTGACGGCTTCGCTCAGCAGCTCGTAGGAAGCGATGGGCGCAAAGGTGCCGGGCAGGTGGAACTGGTTCTGCCAGTTAGAATCGGTGCAAGCACCCTGGGCGATGACGATATCATACACATTGATGTGGTCCTGGATAGAGCCGGCAGAACCGACACGGATGATATTTTCCACACCGAAGAAATTGAACAGCTCGTGGGAGTAGATGCCAATGGCGGGCATGCCCATGCCGGAAGCCATGACGGACACCTTCACGCCCTTATAGTAGCAGTGTAGCCGTGAACACCACGGACATTGTTCACCAGCACGGGATTTTCCAGGAAATTCTC
>JAZNGJ010000144.1:0-9818 GCA_045576415.1 Faecousia sp.
GCTGCCCGTGGCAATCTCCCGGTACCATCTATAGAAATGCTAAGCAGGATCGGAGATTGTACCAGGAGATTCCCACGGCCCCTTTGGGGCCTCGGAATGACATGGTAGACGGAAGATTGCCGCATCATTTGTTCTGCTGCCACAAACGATCATTTGCTGCATTAATTTACCTTCCGGTTTTCCATGTGCCCGGACTGCACGATGGGCGGCTTGGGATCCGCCACTTCCCATGTAATGGGCTTCTTCTCATCCTCTTTTTTCATTCTTTCCCCTCCCTTTTCGATATTTTTTCCGTTTTACGAAAAAATATGTGAGGAATTTTCCGATCTCATGCGTATATAGAGTGAAGCCACCGAAAGGAGGACACACCCATGGATAACGGTGAAAGTAGCTACCGCCGTTTTCTCAGCGGGGACGAAACCGCTTTTGATGAAATCCTAAGTCAATACCGCCTAAGTCTCATTTTCTTTATCGACCGGATCGTCCGCGATCCGGATGCCGCCGAGGATATCGCCATCGATGTTTTTGTGGATCTTTTGACCCGGCCCAAGCGATACGATTTCCGTATTCCGCTAAAAGCCTATCTGTTTATGCGGGGGCGGTCTCTGGCGCTGGACTATCTGCGCCGGAGAAAGCGCTTTTCCGATGAAAAGGCAGACGCTCAAATCGCCACAGAAACCGATCTGGAAGCCCAGATTCTGCTCAGTGAGCAGAAGAAGGCCCTGCATTTAGCTTTACGCAGCCTGCCCGATTCCATGCAGCAGGCGCTGCATCTGGTCTATTTTGAGGAACTGAGCTATGCCGAAGCTGCAAAGGTCATGAAAGTGAGTGTCAAACGGGTGGATAATCTGCTCTACCGCGGAAAAGAGCGGCTTCGTACCATACTCAAAACGGAAGGAGTCGAATTATGAAAGATCAAAAGGAATTTAAAGAAGAAATGCTGCGCCGTGTCGGTGTGAAAAAAGCCGGGAAGCAGCGCAGAATGAAGATCTTCACAGTCTGCACCAGCTTTGCGCTCTGTCTTGTACTTCTGGCGGTGATCCTGCTGCAGCCCACGGCAGCCGTCAAAGCCGCAAACTTAATGAACGGCATCAAGCCCAACGCCGTAGAGCCCATTGATCCGGATGCTCTTTTTACTGTTTCACAGACCGATTTTGCCCTGCGGCTTTTCAAAGCCTGCGCATCGGATCAGAACACTCTGGTATCTCCCCTTTCCGTCATGCTGGCACTTGCCATGACCGCCAACGGCGCGGATGGGCAGACAAAAGCAGAGATGGAAGCGCTGCTCGGTATGCCCATTGATGATCTGAACCGCTATTTGTATAGTTATGTAAACCGTCTTCCCACATCTGAAAAGGCAAAAGTCTCCATTGCCAATTCCATATGGTATCGGGATGATCCGACACTGACAGTCAACAAGCCATTCCTGCAGACCAATGCGGACTACTATGGCGCTTCTGCCTACAAAGCGCTCTTTGACGACAGCACCATCCGGGACATCAACAACTGGACAAAGGAAAAGACCGACGGCATGATCGACCAGATCATCGACAGGATCAACGACGATACCATGCTGTACCTGATCAACGCGCTGGTATTCGACGCCAAGTGGGAAAGGCCCTACAAAGACTCCACCCAGATCCACGAAGGCGCTACCTTCACCGCCCATGACGGCACAGAGCAAAAGGTGACCATGATGCACCAGTTGGAAAGCAAGTATCTCAGCGACAGCCTTGCCACCGGCTTCATGAAGCCCTATGCCGGCAGCGACTATGCCTTCGCGGCGCTGCTGCCCAATGAAGGCGTTTCCATTGAAGAATATGTGGAATTCCTCACAGCAGAAGGCCTGCAAAAAGCCCTTAACGGCGCTCAGAACACCAGTGTATTCGCTGCCATGCCCCAGTTCAGCTATGATTATGATATCGAATTGCGGGATGTGTTAAGGGAATTGGGGATGCCCACCTCCTTTGACGGTACTCTGGCCGATTTCACCCCCATGGGAAAAAGTGACCGGGGTAACCTGTTTATCGGCAGTGTGCTGCACAAGACCCATATTACCGTCGACACCCAAGGTACCCGCGCAGCCGCTGTCACAAAGGTAGAGATGATGACAGAGGGCGCATACTCCCCCGAGTATATGGTAACCCTCAATCGGCCCTTTGTCTATCTCATTGTGGACACGCAAACCAACCTTCCCCTCTTCATCGGCACGGTTCTGAGCATTGAACAGTAATCTTTTGCAAGCAAAAAGGACGCGTTTTGCAACGCGTCCTTTCTTCTTTATACAGCCCAAATCAAACGGATCAGCCACCGCCTGAACCAGGGCAGCTCCTTCAGCCGTGCATCCGCATGGTCCAGGTACCGGTCAAATTCCATCCGCTCTCCAACCGTCAGCGTATGCTGGCTGAATTTCGCCTTTTCCGCCAATTCGTACAGCTCTTCCGGCGGCTCTTCCTTGATCAACCGGCTCATTCTCAGCACCATCCGCCATCTGGCCAGTGCCCGCTGGTTGGGATGCCCCGCGTGCATCCGCTTGCTCCGCAGCCGCTGCCGCAGCACAAATTGCCCAGCAATGACAAGGCAGATACCCACCAGGATCCCCAGCCACTTCAAAACAGTCCACAGCCAGCTCAGATCGATCTTCAGATGACCGTTGTCCCCGCCCATATTTTCGCTGGGCTCCGTCGGCTCCTGAGAAGGTTCTGTCGGCTGCTGAGAAGGCTCTGTCGGTTCGGTACCCGGCAGCGTAGGCCTGGAGCTGGGTTCCGTTCCCGGATCCGTCGGTTCCGTAGAAGGCTCTGTGGTCACAGTGGGCGCTGTGGTATCCTCCGCGTCCTCATACCAGCTTGACGGCGTGGGATCCAGCACTGTCCAGCCCTCTCCCGATATATAATACTCTACCCAGGCATGGGCTCTGTTCTCCGTTACCGTAACCGTTTCCCCCGGCGTTGCCTTGATGACATAGCCGCTGACATACCGGGCCGGAATCCCCGCTGCCCGCAGCAGCACCGCGGCAGCACTGGCAAAGTGGACACAGTAGCCGCTGTCAGCTTCCTGCAGAAACCACATGGCAAAATCATTTTCATCTGTGGGCATTCTATCCGTGTTCAGATCATATCTTGCCGCACCGGCAACATATTTGCCGATCCTTGTCGCAATGTCCCGCTTAGAGTTTCCCCGCATGTCAATTTCCTGCAGGTAAGGTATTGCCCGGATCATCGTATCATAGGGCAGCTGCAGGCACTGTTCCCTCCGCTGCGCGGACATAGAGACACCCGTAAGCCCTGTAATTTCCATCTGCTGGAAGGAGTACTCTCTTTGGCGATAGGGATTGCTGACGGCACCATCTTTCATGCTTCCGTCCGCAGGCCAATGGGAGCCTGCCGGATAGTAGGGAAAATACTTTATCGGGAGACTGCTTCTGGTGACAATACGAACACTGCCTACAGACTGGCAGTTCTTTTTCGGCCAGCCGCCGTCCACATCGCTGCTGACATCGGAAGCATTCCATGATGTTCCGTCATAAACATCCAGCGACTGCCCCCGCAGGTACAGCATGCCGCCTTTATCCGCAGTCACATCCATGACCGCGTATTGATAATTCGTTTTGGGTCCCACTGCCGTCAGATCCACCGGGCCGATGGAATCCCCCGTCAGGCCGACATTGATCAGCTTTCCCCAGGAAAAGCTTTGGAACCATTCCACCATCGCCTGCTGCATGCCATCTGTCTTGGGTTCATAGCCCTCCTGCGGTACAGCGCCAAAAAGCAGGCTCATATACAGAACCGCAGGCACCAGCATCAGCGCTGTCAGCCGGTTTCCGTCATCTACGCACTGCCGCCGGACAGTATTGGTAAGGATCAGCAGTATCAGTCCCGTCAGCAGCAGAAACAGGCACCACATTGCCGGCACCGTATCCGTTACCACCAGGCAAACACCCAGCATTACACAGCCGCACAGCACCGACACAATGGCATTTTTCCGGCGGCAGACGGTCCATGCCGTCAGCAATGCCGGGACTGCTGCCATAACGCAAAAGCCCACATCGGGAGAAATATCGGGCGATAGCGCATCCGTCCATTTCACAACACCGCAGCGGTAAGCCAGATTATATACATAAGTAATCCGGTTAAGCGCCGCCTCCACGGAGACTTCCAGAATGCCGATCCGCCACAAATATCCCAACAGGAGCGCCGATGCCCCCATCAGGAACCACCCGCCCCGGCGGAAGGAAAATGCCACCGCAGACGCTGCAGAGAACACAGCGGAAAAGACCATAACGGTTGTCAGGCTTGCAGGCACTGTGTAAAACCTGGAAGCTGCAGAACCGTCCGTCAGATTCAGAGAAAAGCCCGTGATGATGCCCGCGATGCCGCCAAAGCTGATGCAGAATGCCAGAGCCGCACCGATCAGCAGGGAGTTTCGCTTTTCACGCTTCATTTTCCCCACCTCCGATCCGGCAGCACCAGGCAGCGGCTACCGCTTCCAGATCACTGCCGGCAGACGCCATTTTCTGTCCCAGCAGAAGATCCAAAGCCGCTTCCAGATCCGCCTCACATTCCACGCGGCAGCACCGGATACCCTCACCGGTCAGTACCCGAAGCTCATGCTTCATGCCCATTTGCAGAAGATGGTCGCTGAGCCACAGCAGCTGCCCGAACTTCTGATCCAGCTGATCCGGGGTACCCCGCAGCTCCATTTCGATCAGCACCCGGTTCTGCTCCGGCTCCATGGGCTCCCTGACGATGATATCACCGGTTTTTGCCGTCAGCTTCCAGTGCACCTGATTCATCTTGTCTCCCGGCACATACTGGCGCATCTCATGGTTTTCGGAAAAACCGCCGCCGGGCTTGGGCCGCCAGGAGGAGGCCGCAAAGCGCTCCAGATTCGGTATATACTGCATGGGCACCGGTATGGGTCGAACGGCCAGCGGCTTCACGGTTTTTTTCTGGATCCGCAGCCAGAACAGGCCCAAATAATCGTACACCCTTGCTTTTTCAAGTTTACATAACAATTTTCCGCAATGCTCTGTAGGAAATGGTTTTCCCTCTTTTAATATCCATTCCTCCGCGGATATAGTTCTTATCACCCGCAGGCGGTAACGGCAGGGCGGTGTAGGAAGGCGGCATTCCGCCGTAAAATGTACCGTCTGCTGGGTGCCCACAGGCACAAAAGAAGGGTATTTCGCCGTCAGCTTCAGTTTGAGCATTGCCGGCAGACTGGTCAGCAGCGCCACTATGGGCAGACACAGGACGCAGATCAGTGCAAACCAGGCGAACCATTGCCGGTAGGCCAGGTAAAACACGATACAGCCGCTGAGGGTCGCCAGATACAGGATCCAACGCTTGAGCATCGGTTTAGCGAAGCACCTTGGGTGCCGGTACGCTTTCGAGAATGTTTTTGAGCACCTGTTCGGCTGTGATGCCGCTGCCTTCTGCCTTGGCAGACATCAGCAACCGGTGGGCCACCGTCCGCTGGAAAACCTCCTGCACATCCTTGGGCACCACATAGTCCCTGCCCCGCAGCTGGGCCACCGCCTTGGAAACCGCAGTCACAGAAAGGGTCGCCCGGGGGCTGGCGCCCCGCAGAATATGCTCATGGCGGCGGGTTGCATCGATCAATGCAACAATATAGCGCACCACCGGTTCAGACACATAGGTATTGGCTACCTCGTCCTGCATGGCAACCAAATTATGGGTGCTCATCAGCGGAGCCAGCGCGTCCATGGGATTCTTTCCCTGCCGGTTCATGACCATGGCTGCCTCATCCGCTACGGAAGGATAACCAAGGCTCATCCGAATGGTAAAGCGGTCCATCTGGCTATCGGGCAGCAGCTGGGTACCGGCAGCGCCGGTAGGGTTCTGGGTAGCGATCACCACAAAGGGCTGAGGGAGCTCATGGCGAACGCCGTCCACGGTGACCTGTCCTTCCTCCATAGCCTCCAGCAGCGCAGACTGGGTTCTGGAGGTGGCGCGGTTCAGCTCGTCCGCCAGAAACAGGTTGCAAAGCACCGCGCCGGGCTGGTAGACCATCTTGCCGGAAGCCTGATCCAGAACGGAGTAACCCGTCACATCCGAAGGAAGGACATCGGGCGTAAACTGCACACGGTTGCAGGTCAGTCCCAGCACCTTGGAAAAGGCAACGGCCATAGTGGTCTTGCCGACACCGGGAATATCCTCCAGCAAAATATGTCCCCGGGCAAGGATCGTCGCCAGTGTCCACAAAAGGATCTGATCCTTGCCTACCACCACATTGCGCACCTGTCCCAGCACCTTTTGCGCGTAGCCGGTAACCACATTTTCTGCCGTCTGCATATAAACGCCCTCCATTGTTAACATAATAATTGAATTATACCGCTTTTCCCCCGTTAATTCAAGCCTGCAGAGAAAATTTACAATTATTTAGTATATCCATTGCTTTGTCCTATCAATCTCTCTGAAAAAAGCAATTTCTTTATAGCCTTTTTCCCGGACATCTTATACAATTATTTTGAAAGTATACCGGATTATTTTCCGGCAGAATGGAGGTCACTATGCTCATTACAGACAAGCAGGAACTTCTAAACTATGCCACAGAGCGCCGGCTCTGGCAAGGCATTCCCAGTGTGGAGGTTACAAAAAACGGCAGGCTCTTTGCCACCTTCTATTCCGGAAATGTTGGTGAACGAATCGGTAATTTTTCCATGGTTCTGAAATCCGATGACGGTGTCACTTTCACAGAACCGATCGCTGTTGCTTACAAAGAGGAGCACCGCTGTTATGATCCGTGCCTGTGGATCGATCCATTGGGAAGGCTCTGGTTTACCTGGGCAGAAATGCCCGACGATGCCGCATACGGTGTCATCTGCCAAGATCCGGATGCAGACGAACTGCAATGGGGCGATGTATTTCGCATCGGTGAGGATCTGATGATGAACAAGCCCATTGTTCTATCCAGCGGTGAATGGATGTTCCCAATAGCCATTTGGAAGCGGGATATGCGCCAGATCTATGCCGCTGCCTTTGACGAAACCAAGCAGCCCGGTGCCTATGTCTATAAGAGCAGCGATCAGGGTAAAACCTTTGAGCGCCTCGGCTTTGCAAATGCCCCTTATCGAGACTTTGACGAACACATGATCCTCGAGATGCAGGACGGCCGCCTTGCCGTTTTTGTCCGCACCAGCTACGGTCCTTGCGTATCCTATTCCTATGACCGGGGAAAAACCTTTACCCCAAGTATCAATCCCGGCTACGGCGGCAAAGCCACCCGTTTCCATATCCGCCGGCTCCAGTCCGGAAGACTGCTCCTAGTCAACCATGACCTGCCCACCGGTGTCACAATTCCCGCTTCCGGCCGGTTCAACCTTACCGCATACCTGTCCGAAGACGACGGAAAGACTTGGCCCTATAAACTCTTGCTTGATGAACGCATGTGGGTTTCCTACCCGGATGCAGCACAGGGTGCCGACGGGCGGATCTATGTGATCTATGACCGAGAAAGAGGCGGTTCCTCTCTGGAAACTACCTATTCGCAAGCCCGGGAAATCCTTCTGGCCAAGATCACCGAAGAGGATATCATAGCCGGAAGGCTGGTAAATCCCGAAAGCACGCTGAAGCAAATCGTTTCCAAGCTTGGCAAATACTACGATGAGGGCAGCAATCCCTATGCAGAGCCGGACCGTTATTCCGACACAGAATTCGCCCGTTATCTGTTGGAAAAACACAGAGACAATCTGATCGGTAAGATCTTTGAAGCATATCCGGTCAACTGTGTCAATATGTGTCAGCAGAAAAACCGGATCCTCGACGGACTCATTGAAAAGCTGGATGCAGAAAAAGGCCTTGACAAAAAAGAAGCGATACTGGTAAAAATCATCACGCTCATCCGCACCGTATCCTGCGCTGATGCTCCTGCCGATTCTCCCCTCGTAAACGCCGTGAAAGAACAGATCATGAAATATCCCGAGGAGGATCTTTCCGTAACAGATATTGCAGACAGGATTGGAGTCAGCCTGTACTATATGCTTCACCAGTTCAAAAAGCACACCGGCATCACCATTGGCGAGTTTAAAACAGAACTGAAACTCACAGCCGCAAAGCATCTGCTGGTCAACAGCAGCAAAAGCATCTCCCAGATTGCCCAGAGCTGCGGCTTTGGAACCTCCAGTTATTTCTCTAAGGTATTCCAGCAATCAGAAAAGCTCTCTCCGTCGGAATATCGCAAATTATTAAAGCATTAAAAATATGCGGCATGCAAAAAACATGCCGCATATTTCATCTTTCGTTATTCACAGATGACTGTGGCACCGGTAGGCACCACACCAATATAGGTCGAACCGACCCCAAAGGTTACGGGGCTGCCGTTTTTCAGCGTGAATGTAAAGGGATCATTCACTGTCTTTCTGCTCCAGTTGATCTGGACTGCCTGGCCGTTACAGACAAACCAGCCGGTACCGGTTCCGGTGGTTTCGATGGTCAAAAGATAGTTGTCGCTCTGCAGGCTGGTCCGCGCATACAGCACCACAACATTGCGGAATGCGATCGCTTCCTTGGTATTGCCGTCGATATAATCGCCGCCATACTGGGCAGCCGAGTAAAGCTTGGTCTGTTCGTCATAGGCAAAGGAAGTGGACTTGGTATAGTTGCCGGGCTTGCCGCCCATGTTGAAATAAACCTTCACCTTTTCAGCGCTGTCACCGACGATGATCTTGCCGTCATCAAAGGTCATTCCGTAGGTCTTTTCCGCATCCAGTGCTGTCGCAACACCCCGCTGCCGGGCAAACGCAAGGATCTTTTCGCCGCTGGTGAACAGGGTATGCTCCCAAGTGTATCCGGCGTTCAGCCGATCCTGATCGCGGTAGAAGTAGGTTGCGGAAAGGCCCGCATCCAGATCCATATTCTTCAGCGTTTTCAGATAAGCATCTGCTTCATCGCTGCCGCCGGCATGGAGGTAGGCAGCGTTATATCCCCGCGCCAGATCTATGAAATACTTGCGGGCGCTGCGGATAGAGCCCAGCTTTTCCACACTCTTCAGATCCGTAAAGATACCGACGCAGCGGGTAATGCCGCCTTCGGCCAGCACTTCATAAAGAATATCTGCCTGACTGACGCCGTGCTGGGGCATAGCCGCCTTGATATTATTGAGCATAACCGCCACAGGGCGCTGCAGGGATGGCTCTGCCAGAGCCTCACCGGTCAGCGGATTCTGATATTTCAGCTCCGGCTCGGTTTCTTCCGGCTGGGTAGGAACCGTCGGAACTGTCGGAACGGTAGTTGCAGGCGGCTGCGTGGTTGGCGGTGTGGTAGTGGTGCTGGGCACGGTGCCCTGCGTATCAGAGGGAATTGTATCCACCGGGGGCTTGGCACAGGCACTGAGGAGCATCACCAGCGCCAGCAGAAGCGGCAGTAATCGTTTCATAAATACATTCATCCTTTCCAAGGTCCGCAGCGCACCCTGTCGCTGTATTTTGTGGTATTATAGCAAATATCGACAAAAAATGCAAAGGTTTATTTTGCCAGCCATAGCGCATCCAAAAACACCGAAAATTTTCCCCCTCTTGCTCTCCTTTGCACCTGTTTTTCCTTCTAAAAACCAACTTTATTTTCAAAAATCCCTTGACAAAGCGCCATCAAACCTATATAATACACTGGTCTGCGAATGCAGATTTATCCTTGCTCACGGCGCGACCGTGGGCCTAAAAGTCCAAAAGGAGGTGCAAACAACATGGCTAAGATCACCGGTAAGTACGAGGTGCTCTACATCATCGACCCCGCTCAGGGCGAAGAGGGCATCGCCGCACTTGTGGAAAAGTTCAAGGCAATGGTGGAGGCGGAGGGTAC
>JAZNGJ010000145.1:0-4767 GCA_045576415.1 Faecousia sp.
AAAAAGACAAGGAGATTTTATTTATGAAAAAGTTAATTTGTGTAATTCTGACCCTGGTTATGGCGCTGTCCCTGGCAGCCTGCGGTGGCAAGGAAACCGCATCCGTATCCACCGATGGTTCCACCTCTATGCAGAAGGTGATTAACGCACTAGGCGAAGCCTTCATGGAAGACACCGGTGCAAACTTCACCTACAATGCCACCGGTTCTGGCACCGGCATCAAAGCTGTGAAGGACGGAACCTGCGACATTGGCCTGTCCTCCCGGTATCTGAAGGATAGCGAAAAGGCTGAAGGCCTGGAGGAGACCATCCTGGCTATTGACGGCATTGCCATCATCGTACACACCGATAATCCTGTTGCTGATCTGACTGTGGAGCAGATTTCTGCCATCTTTAAGGGCGAGATCACAAACTGGAGTGAAGTTGGTGGAAAGGACGGCCAGATCGTCTGCATCGGCCGCGAGGAATCCTCCGGCACCCGTAACGGCTTCGAGTCCATCACCGACACCGTGGGTACTTGCAAATACCGCCAGGAGTTGACCACCAATGGCGCCGTGCTGACTGCTGTTGCTGAGAACCCCAACGCCATCGGTTATGTATCTCTGTCCTCTGTCAAGGACACCGTGAAGGCAATCTCTGTGGGCGGTGTTGCTCCCAGCGAAGCCACCATCAAGGATGGAAGCTATGCTGTGCAGCGTCCCTTCGTGCTGGTCACCAAGGAAGGTGTGGTGTTGAGCGAGACCGCACAGGCCTTCTTCGATTTCGCAACATCCCCCGCTGCAAATGAGATCATCACCGCAGCCGGTGTGGTGCCTGTCAACTAAACAAGTAACGCGGCGGTGAGAATCGCCGCTTACTGTGTACATTTCGGTGAATTTATGAAAAGCAACAAAGTATTTGAGCGTGTTATACACGGTATTTTCCTGATCCTGGGTCTTGTGACCGTTGCCTGCGTGCTGCTAATCACGGTGTATTTGGTAGTCTCCGGCATTCCTGCCATTACAGAGATCGGGTTGTGGGATTTCCTCTTCGGCAAAGTCTGGGATCCGGCAGCTTCCAATCCGCAGTTTGGCATTCTGCCCTTTATTCTGTCCAGTATTTACGGCACAGCAGGTAGCCTGGTGATCGGTGTCCCCGTTGGATTCTTCACTGCGGTGTATCTGTCCAAGAAAGCATCCAAACGGGTCAAAGAGTGGATGTCCGCAGCAGTGAGCCTGCTGGCTGGTATTCCGTCTGTGGTCTATGGTCTGGTTGGCATGATGGTGCTGGTACCCGGCATTCGGGAGATATTCCACCTGCCAGACGGTGCCAGCTTGCTGGCGGCGATGATCGTGCTGGCCATTATGATCCTGCCATCTATCATCAAGGTTTCCATCACTGCGTTGGATGCAGTTCCCAAGGAATATGAGGATGCATCCCTTGCACTGGGCGCAACACCGGAAGAAACATGGTTCCGTGTATCGGTTCCTGCTGCCAAGAGTGGTATCGCAACAGCAGTGGTGCTGGGTGTGGGCCGCGCTATTGGCGAAGCTATGGCGGTAATGATGGTATCCGGCAATGTGGCAAACATGCCGAAGCTATTTGAAAGCGTCCGTTTCCTGACTACTGCCGTTTCCAGCGGCATGGGTTATGCGGATGGACTCTACCGGAAAGCACTGTTCTCCATTGCGCTGGTGCTGTTCCTGTTTATTATGTTGATCAATGCAACACTGAACTTCTTCCTGAAGGGAGAAAAGAAATGAAAACAGTTAGAAAGAAAAATCTGTTCCGCTGGACGTTGCGGGGAAAACCCTACTATTTGCTGGCAGTGGGTAGTCTTGTGATACTGCTTATTATCATTGGAGTTATGCTATGAAGAAAAGAAATGTCTATATCTGGGCCATGCGCTTTCTCATGTGGCTGGCTGCTGGAATCACCGCCGCGCTGACCCTATTCCTGCTGGGCTATGTACTTGCGAAGGGACTACCCAATATCACTTGGGAGCTGCTGTCCACCAAACCCAGCTATCTTCGTGGAACAGTTGGCATCCTGCCGGATATTCTCAACACCCTCTACATTATTTTTACCACGCTGCTGTTTGTTTTGCCGCTGGGTGTGGGTGCAGCGATATATTTAACGGAATATGCCACTAACAAGCGGCTGGTTGGTATGATAGAATACGCCGCTGAGACCCTTTCCGGTATTCCTTCCATCATTTATGGCCTGTTCGGTTCTCTGTTCTTTTGCCAATTCATGGATCTGGATAAAAGCCTGTTGGCAGGCGCATTGACATTAGTGATTATGAATCTGCCCACCATCATGCGCACCACCCAGGAAAGTCTGAAAACCGTTCCCCAGTCCTACCGGGAAGGAGCATTCGGCCTGGGTGCTGGAAAATGGCGGGTGATTCGCACGGTGGTATTGCCCAACTGCGTGGAGGGCGTGATCACCGGCTGCATTCTGTCAGTAGGCAGAATTGTGGGCGAATCTGCGGCACTACTGTTCACCGCAGGATTTGCCCATGCGCTGAATGGCTTCTTTGAGGGACTCTTCTCTTCCGGATCTACACTAACTGTGGCACTCTATGTCTATGCAACGGAAGACGGCAATTTTGAAGTAGCCTTCGCCATCGCAGCCATTTTGATGATTTTGACCCTGCTGATCAATTTGAGCGCAATGCTGATCGGCAAGTATTTCGAGAGGAAAAGCAAAGTATGAATATTATTTCTGCAAACGATTTGTGCCTGTGGTATGGAAATTTCCAGGCACTGAAAAATATCAATATTGAGATTCCGGAGCATAGCATCACCGCACTGATCGGACCTTCCGGCTGCGGCAAGTCCACTTTTCTGAAGACTCTGAACCGGATGAACGATCTAATCCCCACTGTAAAAATCACCGGCGAGGTTATGTACGGTGGTCAGAACATCTTTGATGCGGATGTCAATAACCTGCGAAAAGAAGTGGGTATGGTGTTTCAGAAACCAAATCCCTTCCCCATGAGCATTTACGACAATATTGCCTACGGTCCCAGAACCCATGGCATCACCAACAAGGCACAACTTGACGAAATCGTGGAAAAAGCGCTCCGGAGTGCTGCCATCTGGGACGAGGTAAAGGATCGTCTGAAAAAGAACGCACTGGGTATGTCCGGCGGTCAGCAACAGCGGCTTTGCATCGCAAGAGCGCTGGCGGTAGAACCCAAGGTGCTGCTGATGGACGAGCCTACCTCTGCCCTTGACCCCATTTCTACCAGCCGAATTGAAGACTTGGCCATGGAACTGAAAAAGGACTATACCATCGTCATCGTCACCCACAATATGCAGCAGGCTGTCCGTATCTCCGATCAGACCGCTTTCTTCCTGCTGGGCGATTTGGTGGAGTATGGCAACACCGAGGAGATGTTCTCCCAGCCGAAGGATACGCGTACCGAGGATTACATTACAGGAAGGTTTGGTTAATATGAGAGATTTATTTCAGGAACAACTGAATGAACTGAAGCGGGAGCTGACCGTTATGGGCGCATCCTGCGAGGAAATTATTGCGCTGGCATCTCAGGCACTTACCGGTTGGGATGCGGAACTGGTGCAAAAGGTAAACACCATTGGCGGGCAGATCGACGAAAGTGAGCGCACCATTGAGACCATCTGCATGAAGCTTTTACTGCGGCAGCAGCCGGTGGCACGGGACTTAAGGCAGATCAGCGCTGCTATGAAGATGATCACCGATATGGAGCGGATCGGCGATCAGGCGGAGGACATCGTGGAGATCGTACCCTATATGAACGCCCATCCCGACGAAAAGTACCCCAAGATCCGGGAGATGGCAAAAGCTGCGCAAGTCATGGTGACGGAAGCTGTGGATGCTTATGTGAAGCAGGATTTAGAGCTGGCCAGAAAGGTCATGGCCCACGATGATGTGGTGGACGATTATTTCACCCAGGTCAAGAACGGGATCATTGATATTATCGCCGCTGAGCCTTCCCAGGGGGAGTATGCGCTTGATTTGCTTATGATCGCCAAATACTTTGAGCGGATCGGCGATCACTGCACCAACATTGCGGAATGGGTGGAATTTTCCGTTACCGGTGTCCACAAGGACTGTCAGTGAGATGTAAAATGTATGTAAAGTCCATCAAAATTCTTGAATTTTGCTACTAAAACAGCTAAAATTGTAAAAAAAGCAAGGAGGTGTCCGAATGATATGGTGTGTAGAGGATGATTCCAGCATCCGCGACATTGAAGTATATGCCCTCACTTCTACTGGATTTGAAGCCAAAGGCTTTGAAGACGGTAACAGTTTTTGGAATGCGCTGCAATCCGAGAAGCCGGAACTCATCGTGCTGGATGTGATGCTCCCCGGCAAGGACGGTGTCACTTTGCTAAAAATGATGAAGGCATCCGAGGAGCTCCAGGACATTCCCGTGATCATGGCCACCGCCAAGGGCAGCGAGTATGATAAGATCCAAAGCCTGGACTTAGGTGCGGACGATTATCTCGTCAAGCCCTTTGGTATCATGGAAATGGTCAGCCGGGTGAAGGCTGTCCTGCGTCGGTGCAAGCGGTCAGCACCCTCCAATCTGTTGAAACTGGACGGACTTGTGCTGAATCCCGACGAGCATACGGTCACAGTCGATGGCGAGCGGGTAATTCTGACCTATAAGGAGTATGAACTTCTGCATCTGTTCCTCTCTCAGCCGGGGATTGCATTTACAAGAGAGCAGCTGCTCTCCTCCGTATGGAATACGGAGTATGCGGGCGAAACCCGAACAGTGGATATGCACATCCG
>JAZNGJ010000146.1:0-3056 GCA_045576415.1 Faecousia sp.
AGTCCGGTTCCCTCCAATACCAAAAGGACAGGCACCCTGTAAGGGTGCCTGTCCTTTTGGTGCCGGTAACCGGACTCGAACCGGTACGCTTTTTACGGCGAGGGATTTTAAGTCCCTTGTGTCTACCGATTTCACCATACCGGCATCGGTGACGCAGTTTATGGTATCACATTTTCCGCGTTCCGTCAAGACTGGCTTGCTTTCGCATTGCCATAAACTTCCGCAACGATCCGCTCCAGTGTATCCGCCAGTTTCCCGGTATCCTCGCAGAAATATCTGCCGCCCGCTTCCTCCAGCATCTTTCTGTCCCGGAAGCCCCACAGCACGCTCAAACAGGGTACGCCCGCATTCCCGGCGGTTTTCACATCCACTTCACTGTCGCCCACATACACGCAAGCCTCCACACCCAGCACTTTCATCGCTTTCCGCACCATGTCCGGTGCCGGCTTTCTGGGGCAGTCCGCGCTTTCGCCCATGGCATAGACCCAGGGAAAATACTGCTTGCACAGCACCTTTACGGCTTCATCCGGCTTATTGGAGACCACCGCCATAGGGTATTTCTTACCCAGTGTTTCCAGCGCTGCCACAACACCGTCATAGGGCTTGGTTTTGATCTGACTGTGCGCGGTGTAGTAGACTTGGTAATCCCGCAGCACCGCATCCACATCCGGATCATCGGGCTTTCCCGGCATAGATAGGGCGATCAGCCGCCTTGCGCCATTTCCTACGAAGCGGCGAATCTCCTCCAGCGTCCGTACCGGGAGTCCATACTGCTCCAAAGTATGATTTACAGAATCCTTCAAGTCCTCCAATGAATCCAGCAGAGTACCGTCAAGATCCCACAGTATTCCAATCTTCATATCAATAACCCCTGTTTTTCATGACCCGAATATCCTCGCCCACAAAGGTCAGCCGTGCAAAATTGCCCTGCAGACGGGATGCTATCTGGGGCGTGTAACGCCGACCGATCTCTTCGATGTTCAAATTTGTGGAGATCAGCATAGGCTTTCCTTCCAGCAGTCTGTCATTGAGCAGTGTATACAGCGCAGCGCTGACGAATTGGCCGGGCATTTCCGTGCCCAGATCGTCAAGGATCAGCAGATCGCACTCCATATACTTTTCCGCATCTCTGCGGGCCTCCTCGCTGCCACTGAATTTTGCCTTTTCCAACTTGGCAAACAGATGGGCAGCGGATTCATACATCACAGAGAATCCCTTATCCGTCACCACCCGGGCGATGCAGGCAGAGAGGAAGGTCTTACCCAGACCCGTTCCGCCCACAAAAAGCAGATTACCGGAGTCCATGCCGAAGGTTGCCGCGTAACTGCGGCAGCTGCGGAAATTCCGCTCCATGATCTGCCGGGGGCTGGCACCATACCGGCTGTCATAGGCATCGCTGTAATACTCCAAACGGAACTGGGCAAAATTCTCCTTACCACCGGACAGCAGGGTCAGCTCCTTGCGCTGTTCCTGCCGGCACAGTTCCTGCAGACATTCACACATGGCGCTGCCCACATAGCCGCTGCCCCCGCACCGGTCACAGATGGGTGTTTCATCCAGAAATCCCTCTTCAAAATGCTGCTCGATCAGCTGCCGACGCTCCCGCTGCAGACCTAGATTAGCCTGCTTTGCCTGCTCCATGGCCTCTTGGACATTTCCGCCCTCGCTGAATACTGCCTGCGCCGCCAACGCCATGGTCTGGCGCAGCAGGCGGTCGATCTCCCGCAGTCTGGGAAGCTGCTGATAAGCCGTCTGCAGATTCTGCAGGTTCTCCGATTCCCGATCGGACTTAGCCTGCGCCAGCCGTTCCCGGGCTCTGCGTACCACTTCTGCACTATATGCCACTTCTTATCCCTCCCGCAAAATTTTCTGGATGGCTTCCAGTTCCGCCTGACCAAGCTGACCGGAGGCGCCCTTGGGAACGCCCGTCTTCTTGTCACCGGAGCGGATCTGCTCCGCCGTCTTAAAGCCTGCGTCGTTCCATCTGCTCAAAATCTTATTCATATACGGCCAGTTCATGCCGCCGGTGTTCAGACAAGTCCGCTCGTAAGCCATGGTAATGGCGGCATCGTCAAAGCCCATCTCCAGCCATGCGGAAGCATACCGCTCCTCCGCCTGGGTCAAATTTCTTCCCCGGATCTGAAGCAGCTGCATCAGTCGGGAAAGGCGGCTGCTGCGGGCATTCTGAAGCTGGATATAGGCCGCTGCTTCCTCCAGCGTATCGATCCCCTGCTCAGCCCAGTGATACGCTTCCTTTTCAATCGTCCGCAGACTGGGATTGCGCAGATTTCCCTTCTGCCGGGCACGGTCTCTGCAGTAGGATACCAGCAGTGAAATGACCTCTACAGGGAATCCCAGATAGCGGACAAAGGATAGCAAAATCTTCAGTTCCTCCGTATTGAGGTTGCGGCCCAGAAGACGCTGCACCTCGCCGTAAAGCAGCCGGAAGTCATTGTCGGAGTCCATGGCTTCCAGCACATCCTGCTCCCCATAATTGGGCCGTTCTCCCATCAAAACCGGCTGCTTCTGCTCCTGGGGCCACAGCCCCAGCTGCCGCAGGGTCGCTGCTGCGCAGTTTAACCGGGCATCCGGGATCCCAAGTGTCTCCTGCGCGTCCTTCAGCGCATTACCGCTGCGGATAAACAGGTACAGCAGCGCCGCGTCACCGCTGGCTGCTCCCAGCAATTTGCGCAGCTGCAGCTGATCGATTTGAATACTCTCTATGTTCATAACCGTTCCTCGTGAAATTTCGTCAGATATGATCATTATATCACAGCTTTCTTCCGGGTACAACGGTTTTTCACCTAAGAAAGTGCAACAAAAACCGACATCATTTTTGGCATCCCACAGCATATTGTGTCCTCTGCATCAAACCACCCCAAGGCTTATAAATGATCGTTTAGCTTAGTAAGCGACGCACTAAAAAAGAAGTATGTCATTGCGAGGGCAGCTATGCTGCCCGTGGCAATCTCCCGGTACCATCTATAGAAATGCTAAGCAGGATCGGAGATTGTACCAGGAGATTCCCACGGCCCCTTTGGGGCCTCGGAATGACA
>JAZNGJ010000147.1:0-5968 GCA_045576415.1 Faecousia sp.
GTAGCTCAGCTCCCGCAATTCATCGTAAGTGACTTCGGGGATGGGCTGGGGATCGTCAACGATCCGGGGGTCAGCCATCAGAATGCCGGAAACATCGGTCCAGTTTTCGTAAACATCGGCATCCAGCGCGGCGGCTGCCAGAGCGCCGGTGATGTCACTGCCGCCCCGGGAGAAGGTGCGGATATGTCCGTCGGGCATCACGCCGTAGAAGCCGGGGATCACAGCGCCGCCGCTGATGGGCACCTGCTTACGCAGGGCGTCATAAGTCGCTTCCTGATCCACAGTGCCGTCAAAATTGAATTTGACCCAGTTGGCGGAGTCAATAAAGCGGAAGCCAAGGTAAGCGGCCATCAGCTTGGCGGAGAAATACTCGCCACGGCTGACCAGCTCATCCTGTGTAACGGCCTTTTTGTCCAGCCGGGCTTTCAGCTCGGCAAATTCCGGCTCCAGATCCAGTTGGATACCCAACTCGTCACGGATCTCCAGATACCGGGAGGTGATCATTTCAAAAACGCCGGTGCAGTCCACACCGTACTGGGTGTGGGCATGGCACAGGTACAGCAGGTCTGTCAGCTTGTGATCCTTGCTGTGGCGCTTGCCGGCGGCGGAGACCACCACGATGCGGCGGGCGGAATCGGCGAGGAGAATATCCCGGATCTTTTTGTATTGACCGGCGTCAGCCATGGAGGAGCCGCCGAATTTGGTTACTTTCAGCATATCGTTTCCTGCTTTCTGATAGTTTACTGTTGGTTGGGAAGAGCGGCGATGAAGGCGTCGGGGTTTTCCTTGCGCCATGCATGGATCGCAGCCACACTGACGGGCTTTGTGATAACGGCACTGCCCCAGCTTTCTTCCGCGTCATCCCACTGAGCGCCCCGGACATAGAAGCGCATTTCTTCTTCGTTGACGGCGGAAACCTTGCCGCCGTAGGGGGAGTAGAAGCCCTTGCCGGCGAGAATATCCACACAGTCCTGCACTACATTGTATGCCGTGGGGTAGCGGCCTGCGCCCTGACCGTAGAAGCTCATCCGGTCGGATGCACTGCCCATTAAGGTGATCAGGTTGTAGTTCAGCGGCACAGCAGCTTCCAGAGAACCGGCGGGGCACAGAGTCGGCTGCACATAGGCGCTGTAAACGCCGTTTTCCCACTTGCCGGTGGAGATCAGCTTGCACACGAGGCCGTGAGTCTTGAAGTTCTCCACATCGTCTGCCGTGATCTTGCTGATGCCGGCCACGGGAACAGTGGCGGTGTCCAGAGAAACGCCGAAGGCGATGTTGCTGGACAGAATGATCTTATGCCATGTGTCGATACCCTCCACATCGGTGGTGGGATTGGCTTCGGCATAGCCCAGAGCCTGGGCCTGCTTCAGCGCGTCGCTATAGCCAAGACCCAGACGGGTCATATTATCCAGAATGTAGTTGCAGGTGCCGTTCATGATGCCGCCCACACGGCTCATGGTCTGGGCGCGGCGGGAACGCTCCACCTCGGAAAGCCAGCCGATGCCGCCGCCAACGGCAGCGGTACAGCGGAATTGCAGGCCCTTTTCTTCTGCCAGAGGGATCAGATCGTCATAGAAAGTGGCAACCAGAGCCTTGTTGGAGGTGACGATGTTCTTGCCTGCTTCCATGGCGGCGCGGACGAATTCGTATGCCGGATGCAATCCACCCATGGCTTCAATGACGGTATCGATGGAATCGTCAGTCAGCACATCCTGAAAATTCTTGGTAACCTCGGTATCGGGCAGGGTAACATCCTCCAGACACACCACCTTGGCGATCTGCATATCGGAGCGGCCACGGGTCAGATCGTAAAAGCCTTTGCCCACAACACCAAAGCCCAACAGACCAATTTTCATAATCTTTCCTCCTGTGTGTTTTCTGGCTGAAAACACTTGCAATTTCTGTGGAAACAGTATATCATATACCCATTCAAAAACCAAGTATTTTCGAGAAAAAGAGCATCTTTTGTGCATGATGTAAAGAAAAAGAGGCTTTTTAAGGAGGAAGTTATGCAATATCATTCCACCCGTTCGGCTGTGCCGGAGGTTGACAGCGCCCAGGCGGTGCTATTGGGTCTGGCCGGTGATGGCGGACTGTACCTGCCGAAGCAGCTCCCGGCCTTTGACTGGAAAAAATGCGTGGCATCGACTGCACTGGATATGGCAAATCAGATCCTGTCCGCGTTCCTGCCGGATATTCCCTGTATGGAGGATCTGGTGCGCAAGGCCTATACCGGAAAATTTGAGACAGATGAGCTGGCCTCCACCGTGCCCGTAGGGGAATTTACGGTGCTGGAGCTGTTCCGGGGCCCCACTTCCGCCTTTAAGGATGTGGCCCTTTCCATGCTGCCCCAGCTGATGACCGCGGCAAAGGATACATGCGGCATGGACGAGGATATCCTCATCCTTACCGCCACCTCCGGCGATACTGGCAAGGCAGCACTGGAAGGCTTTAAGGATGTGCCCGGCATCCGCATCTGCGTATTCTATCCCGACGGCGGCGTTTCGCAGGTCCAGCGGCGGCAGATGGTGAGCCAGGAGGGCGAAAATGTGACAGTCTGCGCCGTCCGTGGCAATTTTGACGATGCCCAGACCGGTGTGAAGCGGATATTCTCCGCCTGCAAGGATAAGGAGCTGGGCGTGAAGCTGTCCTCCGCCAACTCCATCAATATCGGCCGTCTGGCGCCCCAGATCACCTATTACTTCAAGGCCTACCGGGATCTTCTGGATCGCAAGCAGATCAAATTGGGTGACGAGGTGAACTTCTCCGTACCCACAGGCAATTTTGGCGATATTCTGGCAGGCTACCTTGCAAAGCTGCTGGGTCTGCCCGTCGGCAAGCTGATCTGCGCCTCCAATGCCAACAATGTGCTGACGGACTTCATCCGCACCGGTACTTATGACCGCCGCCGCCCCCTGCACAAGACGGAGTCGCCCTCCATGGATATTCTGGTGTCCAGCAATCTGGAGCGGCTGCTGTATCTCATGAGCGGCGATACGGAGCTGGTAGCTTCCCTTATGAAGCAACTGGATACCGAGGGCAGCTACGCTGTGCCGGAGACCATGCTGAAAGAAATTCAGAGCCAGTTCTGGGCAGGCTTCTGCGACGATGCCGCCGGCGCTGCTGCCATCAAGCGGGTCTGGGAGAAAAACGGATACCTCTGCGATACCCACACCGCTGCGGGCTGGGCAGTTGCGGAAGATTATGTAAACCAGACCGGAGATTCCCGCCCCATGGTGGTGCTCAGCACCGCGTCCCCCTATAAATTCCCCAAGGCCGTCCTTGCCGCCATCGGCGGCGATACCAGCGGTGATGAGTTTACGCTGATGGAACGGCTGGAAGCCCAGACGGGCGTGAAGATCCCCACCAACCTTTCCGGTCTGCGGCAGAAGCCGGAGCGCCACACCGGCGTCATCGATAAGGAAGATATGCTGGATTTTGTTTTAAAGCTGTAAAGAGAGGATGAAGCTCCATGAAACGCGTTACCATTCGTGTTCCGGCGACCACTGCGAATTTAGGCCCCGGCTTTGATGCCTTTGGCTGCGCCCTGAGTCTTTATACCGATGTGACCTTCGAAGAAACGGAGGCCGGCCTTGAGATCACCGGCTGTGATGAGGAATTTACCGGCCCCGATAATCTTGCCTATGTGTCCTACTGCGCCGCCCTTGCTACCATGAGCGAGGAGCTGCGGGGCATCAAGATCCATATCGATGCCCAGATCCCTGTTTGCCGGGGTCTTGGTTCTTCCGCCGCGCTGCTGGTAGCCGGTGCTATGGGTGCCAATGTGCTGCGGGGCAACAAGCTGTCTACTCAGGGCTTGCTCAACATCACCAATGCCATGGAAGGTCACCCGGATAACCTTGCCCCGGCGTTTTACGGCGGCTTGACCGCCTCTATGGTGGATAACGGCTTGCCGGTCTGCGTCAATTTTCCCCTGCACCCGGATTGGGAATTTCTGGCGCTGGTGCCGGATTTTGACCTGCCCACCACCGTTGCCCGTCAGGCACTGCCCACGGAGTATAACCGGGCTGACGCGGTCTATAATATCGCCCACGGCGCGCTGGTGCTGAAGGCGCTGGAGCTGGGCGACGAAAAGCTGCTGCGCAATGCCATGCAGGACCGCATCCATCAGCCCTACCGCAAGAAGATGATCGCGGACTACGATAAGATCGAAAGTTTGATCCGCACCACAGGCGCGGCCTTCTGCCTTAGCGGTGCAGGCCCCACCCTGCTGTGCATCACCCGCAATCCGGGGCTTGAGGAAAAGCTTGCCAAAAAGCTTCATGACATCACCGAAGCCAACTGGCAGATGATCCCCCTGCATGTGGAATTCGAGGGCGCAAGAGTCATCGCACAGGAATAACAAAGACGCTGCCACCCCGGCAGCGTCTTTCTGTATGTTAGGTAAAGCAAGTGATCGTTTAGCGACGAGTCGTCGCGGACAGACTCGCACGCCCTGCGTCTGGTGTCGTTATTTCCCAGACCCGCCCGGTAACGATGCTGCGGTAAATGATCGTTTATGCGGGCGACAGAGCGCGAAGCGCAAGCCTTCCCCTGGGGGAAGGTGCCGAGCGAACGCGAGGCGGATGAGGGTCAAGTGCGTACAGATTCATTGAATCTTTCGGTAAAATCGGTTCCGGGTTCACCCTCATCAGTCCCCGCCTAACGGCGGCGACAGCTTCCCCCAGGGGAAGCCTTGAAAAGGCAAACGATCATTTACATATCCAAAGCAACACCCCCGGCCGGATCGGTCGGGGGTGAAAATTTGCGTTTCTTAGTACATTCCGCCGGCGCCGGCAGCGGCAGCAGCGGCTGCGGCAGCATCAGCAGCGGGATCGACCTTGTCGGCGACCAGGCTTTCGGTGGTCAGCACGCAGCCTGCGATGGATGCGGCATTTTCCAGAGAGGAGCGGGTGACCTTGGTGGGATCGACGATGCCGTTTTCGATCATGTCCATATAGGTCTCGGTGTAGGCATTGTAGCCCCAGCCGATCTTCTTGGAGGATTTGATCTTCTCATAGACAACGCTTCCGTCCACGCCTGCATTCTCGGCGATCTGGCGGATGGGAGCCTGCAGAGCGGCGGCAATGATCTTGGCGCCGGTCTTTTCGTCGCCGGAGAGCTTGGCAACCAGCTTTTCAACGGCAGCAATGGCGTTGACCTGAGCGGTACCGCCGCCGGCAACGATGCCTTCTTCCACAGCAGCACGGGCAGCGTTCAGAGCGTCTTCCACTCTCAGCTTCTGCTCCTTCATGGCAACTTCGGTCTGTGCGCCGACCTTGATGACGGCTACACCGCCAGAAAGCTTTGCCAGGCGCTCCTGCAGCTTCTCACGGTCATAGTCAGAAGTGGTGGTAGCGATGGCGGAGCGGATCTGGTGGGCGCGGGCCTTGATGGCTTCGGGCTCGCCAGCGCCGTCAACGATGGTGGTGAAGTCCTTGGTAACAACGACCTGATGGGCACGGCCCAGATCGGTCAGCTGGGTCTCGGTCAGCTCCATGTTCAGCTGGCTGGAGATCACGGTGCCGCCGGTGAGGGTGGCAATATCCTGCAGCATCTCCTTACGGCGATCGCCGAAGCCGGGAGCCTTGACGCAGACGCAGTTGAAATTGCCGCGCAGACGGTTGACCAGCAGCGTTGCCAGAGCGTCGCCTTCCACATCCTCAGCGATGATGATCATCTTCTTGCCGGCCTTGACAACAGGCTCCAGCACGGGCAGGATCTCCTGAATGGAGGAGATCTTCTTGTCGGTGATCAGCAGCAGAGCATCGTCCAGCACGGCTTCCATCTTGTCGGTATCGGTGACCATGTAGGGGGAGATATAGCCCCGGTCAAACTGCATACCTTCCACAACTTCCAGGCCGGTCTCGGCGGTCTTGCTCTCCTCGATGGTGATGACACCCTCGGTGCCGACTTTTTCCATAGCCTCAGCGATCAGCTGGCCGATGGCCTCGTCGCCGGAGGAAAC